>JBDKLK010000006.1:0-20403 GCA_039795655.1 Actinomycetota bacterium | reverse complement strand
ATATTGATAGGACCCGCTTCTGATCCACTAGAGCTCAAATTTAGCCTTGAAGCAAAACACTATTCAGAAACCAACAGTGTTGGGGTAAAAGAGTTAAGCCGCCTCATTTCACGGATAAAACACAGAGAGTTTGGCGTGCTTGTAACGACAAGTTATGTTCACAAACAGGCATACGATGAAATCAGGAATGACGAACACCCTATTGTGATTATTTCGGCAACGGATATTGCAACAATTCTCTTCAACAAAGGGATTTCCAATAAAGAAAGTTGCAAAAACTGGCTTGAATCAATTCCAAACCCTCACGCTTTTCATGGAGCTAAAAAGAACAAAACTGAAGGCGTTGTTTAGCTACATTAAGAACTCACGGGTTTTGGCTAAACCCCATTCATCAAGATCGAGAAGTCTGTCGCTGGTGCTGATGAGTCCGTCGTAGTCGAAGCAATACTCAACCCACTCTTCTCGGCGCTCAACATCTGGACGGGCAATGAAACAGTCGGGGTCGTTAATCCAAAACTTGTGATTCATCCAACGCCTTGAATTGCCAGTCATAAAGGCAGCTCGCTGACTTGGTTCATTCAGGTTTTCATCTCCTGGTTCATATTCCAAACCAATATCTGGTGAAACTCGCACCGCATCGACCAGTCCAACAGTTGCAAGCAATGGAGCACCGCAGCCGACGAGGTAAGCATCTCCGATTGCCTCGCGAATGATTTCCAAGCCTCGTCTGTAAGCAGCAATAGTGCTTATGTCTTCGAAGCGTTTTCCATTTTGGGCGCCCGCATAAATGAAATCAATTTTGAAGTAAGTGATTCCCATATTTCGCATAGTTCGAAAAACATTGAAAAGATGTTTCGCAGCATCAGGATTTGTAGTGTCCAAAATATAAAGCTCTTGATTCCAGTTTCTACCTGCATTAATTCCTGGAACCAGCCAGTCTGGATGTTCCTTTGCAGTATTTGAATTTTCACCTACTAGGAAAGGTGCCACCCAAATACCAGGCTCTCGCCCTGCATCCTTGATGATTTGGCAGATTTCCGAAAGGGAATTAAATCGATCCGAGTACGTGAGCCAATCTCCAATTTCTGACTGGTAACCATCATCAATTTGCACCACATCAAAAGGTAAATCAAGCACCTGCATTTGTTGAAGGTTTTCTTCGATGTCACTTTGTTTAACTTCAGTGAAGTATTGATACCAAGAACACCAAACTTTTGGTGACTTACGAATCTCCTTTGGACCGAACTTCTTTGCAAAATCAGAACCCCAGATTTCTAGTGCTGCAGGAATTGAACCACAGTTGTAAGTTGTGTGCGAAATGTCACCATCTGCAGTAATTACTATTTCACCATCTGCAAACCTTGCATCAATACTCGGAATTTCTTCTGGTGAAGAAGCAGAAAATACGTGCACCACGGTTTCAGAGTTTGGTTTCAGAGCCAACAGGCCTTCACCTCGAAATGCATCACGAGGTGCAACAGAGTCTGCGCGGTAACCCATCACATATTGATTTGGAAAGTGAGGTCTGAATGGTTTTTGATCAAGTTTGTAGATGGTAGTTGGACTCCAAGATTGCCAACCTTCTTCATAAATTTCAGCGGTTTCAAAGTCCACTGGAATCCTTGCGATTACATTGAAATCAGCCATACCGAATTGTTACATGTTGAAGTACTGGCACATAAGTAATATTGCAGTTATGACAAATAAAGTTTTGCTTAGCCCTAAAACTATGTACGGTATCTCAGCAAAAGGTCCTTCGACATTCAATGTTGAAGCAGGTAGCGGAGCTGATTTCTCAAAATTGCTATGGCTCAAATTCATTGATGAGGCAGTAGCAAAAGATGTTGATCTTTCGCAGGAACTTTATGGAATTAGTTGGCCAGCTGACAGTTTCACGCCACCGCAAGAGATTTTCTACTTTTGCGGATTCCAAAGTGAAACTGAAGTAGCCGGTTTTGAGAAGCTTAAGCTGACAGGCGGAAACTATTTTAAGTACCACTGTGAAATTCCTGTTGAGGAAATCGACAAAGGTTTTGAAGACGCATATATGAATGCATTGCCGGCATCAGGCCTCAAGAACCGCGAAGGACAACACATAGAAATTTATGGAGCTGAATACGATCTTGATTCGCCGATTGCGAGATTCCGGATTTTGATTCCAGTGGAATAAATGCTTGTAGGCCCCGACGGGCTCGAACCGTCGACCCACGGATTAAAAGTCCGTTGCTCTACCAACTGAGCTAGAGGCCCTAACGCTCGTGCAGCGCACAAGCGTGGCGAACTCTACGCCATAGGTTTCCGTAGGTTCTTCCTAGGGGAAACTAAGCGAGAACGCACCTAGAACCGAAGAAATAACCATCCAAACCCACCAGATATTCACGATCTCAACATGCCAAGTGTCTGTCTTGTAAAGACCAAGGCGTGAACGGTTCCAGTTTCCCAGTGCAATAAATGAAGTGAGTGCTAGGTGAACCACGTTCATAATTGCAAACATGTACCAGCAGGAAACGTATGCACCGTTATAGAAAGTGAAAGGCACTGTTCCGAACTGTGAAACTTGCAGACTTAGCGCTCCAACAGAGAAAGCGAAAGCGATGAAGCCAAAGGTCGATACACCTGCTTTTTTGGCACGTGCGCTTTTTAGAGCCACGTAGTGGGCAACTAGACCAATGGCTGCCACCACTGTGACAATCCATGCTCCAGAACTCGATACTGGCAAAATCGCAGGATTCTCGCCATCGGCACGAGGAAGCCACATATCGTTTACATTTTGTGATCTCAAATAGAAGTATGTAAAGACCATGCTCAACGCAAAAGCGACGTCAGCAACGATTAAGAGAATTACTCCTAGGCGGTTGCGACTACCAACTACATCTGGATGTTCGTGATGAGGATTTGCATGATGTGCAGTTTCAACGCTCATTAGTTCTTCCTTCCGTATCCGTAAGCATCTTCTGTGACGACAGGCAAAGTTTCAAAATTCTCTAGTGGAACTGGATTTGGAACAGTCCATTCCAGTGTCTTTGCTTGCCATGGATTAGTTGGAGCTTTTACGCCATGACGCCAAGATTGGATCACAGCGGCTAGAAGAACCAACATACCTGTCATAATCACTGCAGCGCCGATCGAAGTAATTAGGTTACCTTGATTAAACAATGCTGCGTATGCCTCGACGCGACGTGGTTGTCCTTGAAGACCAACAAAGAACATACCAATGAATGTCACGTTGAAACCGATCTGAACTAACCAAAATGAAGCCCAGGAAAGTTTCTTATCAAGCATTCTGCCTGTCATCTTCGGGAACCAGTAAACAAGACCAGCGACGGCACCAGTTAATCCAGCTCCCATCAATGTGTAGTGGAAGTGTGCTGTTACATACATTGATCCGTGCAAGAAAGCATCGGCAGGAACGTCAGATAGGTAAATACCTGTGATTCCACCAATCATGAAATTCCAAAGTAGCGCAAAGATAGACATAGTTGGAACAGTCACCCAAAGTCGTCCGCGCCACAAAGTGCCTACTAGCACCAAGAAGAGCATGCCTGTTGGAATTGAAATCAATTCTGTAGTCAACATAAATGGAGCGTTAAGTAGTGGCGCCCAACCTGAGACGTACATGTGGTGAGCCCAAACCAAAACTGACAATCCGGAGATTCCAGCAATACCCATGATTGCAACATTGAAGCTGAATAGTGGGCGTCGGGTAAATACCGGTGCAACTTCCATCAACACTGCAACTGCAGGGATAAGAATTACGTAAACCTCAGGGTGTCCCATGATCCAAAATAGGTTTTCGTATAGCCAGCCACTTCCACCTCGACTTGGATCGTAGAAAGAAGTTCCAAGTGCTCTATCCATTCCAGACAAAACTTGTGAAAGGAAGAAAACTGGGAAAGCTGGTAGTGCGAGTGCCACTGAAGCCACAACACCGTAAATGAAAATCGGTGTGCGATTCCATGTCATTCCACGTGCGCGCATTTTTACAACTGTGGTCGTGATGTTTGCACCAGCCACCATTGTTGAAAGTGCAAAGATGCAAATGAACATAATGTAGCCATTCATGCCCAGTGGAGCCTGGCTAGCAAGTGGATTGTAAGCAGACCAACCGGTTGAAATTCCACCAATAAATTGTCCCCAAATTAGTGGAACTGCTGCTGCAACAATTAGCCAGAAGCTCAATGCATTCAGGCGAGGGAAAGCCATATCTCGAGCACCAATCATGATTGGCATGATGTAGTTTCCAAAAGGTCCTGTAACCATGATGATTGTTCCAACAATCATGATGATTCCGTGAGTTCCAACAATAGAGTTATAAGCCTCTGGATGAATCCATCCGCCTTCAGGTGTTCCCAAGTTAGCGCGAATTAGCATTGCCAAGATTCCGCCAATACCAAAAATCGTCATTGTGATTATCAGGTATTGGATACCAACAACTTTGTGATCTGTGGTGTAACGGAAGTATCTCTTGACTCCCATATCTTTACCAGCCAAGAACATGTTTTCGTCATGTGAAAGATCGCGACCCATAACCCAACGGAATGGTGCAACTAGTGCACCAATTCCAGCCATAAAGCCAACGAACCAACCAATCATTGAAAGAAGTGTGATTTTGTCTTCGCGTGTGAACAGTGGGGCTGCTTCGGAATCAGCTGGCAAATAAGCAAGCGCTAACTTCCAGACCACAATTGCCGTGATTGCACCAAGTGCAAATGCAGTGAATGCATTTAGGTGGCGAATAATTCCGACGTTTGCCTTTTTGTCAGGTGATGCGATTTCTTGATCCATAACGATGGTCATTGGAGTTCCTCCCCTTGATCTTCCCAAGTCGTCTCACCAGTGTCTGGTTGTGATGCAAGCCAGGCGTTGTAGTCCTCACGGCTTTCAACGATCAGCTTGTTTTGCATGTATGAGTGCAATGTTCCGCAAAGTTCAGCGCAACGAATATCGAAGACACCAATTTTGTTTGGAGTAACAGCTGTTTCAGTTGTTTCTCCTGGGTTTGCGTCAATTTTTATACCAAGTTGAACAATCCAAAAAGAATGTTTCACATCAGCACTTGTTGCGTGAAAAACTACAGACTCACCAACAGGTAGGTGCAAAACATCGCTTCGAACACCATTTGTGCCTGGATAGTCGTAATTCCAAGCCCATTGCTGTCCAACCACATTAATGTGGATTGCGTCTTCATCCAAAATCGCTTCGTTATTTTCCTGAAGGGCGATCATTCCAGCGACTAAAGCGAAAAGACACAAAAGGCCAGATGCAATGATCCAAGTAGCGTTTACCATCGGCGCATTTCGAATTGTGTGTTCTGCTTCTGGTGGCGGGTTATCTCCGTAATGCCTCTTGCTGAGCAATGATCCAATCGCAATTGCTGCGACTAGCGCTGCAACAGGTGAAGCAGCCCAGGTGAACATCCGCATCAAAGAAATTACGTTTTCCATTGACTCAGAACCAGGCTCGCCCATAGCTACAACTTGGGCTTCAGATGCAATGAAACCAATAATTGGAGTTAGCACTACCCAAAGAATTAATAGTTGGACTACATCTTTACGTTTCCACCACTTTGGGGTTTCGGTTTGTTGTTCAGGGGTTTCAATCGACATAGTTCATTTATCCCTTCACCGTAAAGTGTCCGGACATGTAACCCATAGCAGACATAGCGTTTCCGAATCTGGCAATAGTTCCATCGCCGCAAGGGAATTCGCAGTTCCAGATGTATTCGCCTTCGTCACCAGTTATAAAAGTGAAAGTGGTTTTTGTTGGGTAGCGGGTGTAACCACCTTCTTCTTCTGCAGCTGTTACTTCATCGTCATCGGCAAGCATTAGGGGAACATTTAGGAATATTTGATCTTGATCATCTGATAGACCATGAATTGTGAAGGTGTGACCAACCATGTCGGTTGGAATATTTGTGATGATTTCTTCAGGAGTAGCGTTAACTTTTTCTTCAGTGTCCCAGCGGCGGACGAAAGTTGCTGTGCCATCTACTGTTCCGCGCACATGTGCGAAGAAATCATTGTTCAGCGTTTCACCAGAGTCATACTGGTAAATGGTGATAGTCACAGCAGTGTGTGCAGGAACTTGAAAGTTTGTACCTGTCTCGGCATCCGTAAGGACTTCTCCATTAGGGCCACCTAAGCCGTAACTCACCCAGTCACTATGTGTGCCGCCTTCTTCACCGTGATGCCCACCGAACTGACTGTTGGGATATGTGTTTAGCGACAAGGTCACATGTGGGTAAACCTTGCCGTCCGGAGCTGTATAAGTTCCAGCACTTTGAGCCATCGTTACACCTGAATCGTGTTTCGAATTTGCTACAAAAGTCGCAATTGAGCCGATTACCAGAAATCCCACGACCACTACTAGGGTCGCAGTTACGAACCTACTCTTCATTCACTCCCGCTTTCGTTTTCAAATGGGGTTAACCCCTTGTGAACAACCTCACAAACTCTAGGGGTAAAAATCGTGCCAATAAAGAGTTTTGTCAGGAAAATGTCAGATTTGTTAGGAAAACTTCCAATTTTCCAAATATTTTTCTAGGTCGAGGAGGGATTGCGGGCTAATCTGCCTCAATATGGAGACAAATCACTCTCATACGGGCTTTGAAGCGGCTTGGCAGCTCGCCCCAGAAGTGCTGATTCCGGTTATTGCCATTGCGGCTATCTACCTGCGGTTTGCCCCCGAAACCACCAAAAGGCAAAAGGGCTTCTTCTTTGCAGGACTAGTTTCGATACTCGGAGTCGTTCAAACCCCTATTGGCGCGAATGCCATGGATCTTTTCTCTTTGCATATGGTGCAACACATTACTTTGATGATGATTTCAGGTCCGCTCTTAGTGATGGGCACACCTGCAAGTTTTCAACCGAAATCCAAGATTTTCCATGCACTAACTAATCCAATATTTAGTTGGGTTACGTACGCAGCTCTAATGATTGGTGTTCACTTACCTGGCCCACACAATTTCATTATGGAAAATCCATGGGCTCACACATATGTAGAAGTGCCTTTATATATTGCGTTGCCATACTTCTTCTACTTCAATTTACTTGATAGAAAATTGGAAAAACGAAGAATTCCGCCTGCAATTGCTGTTATTTCCTTATTTTTAATGATGGTTCCCGAAACACTAACTGGATTCTTTATTTATGTGAGTCGAAGTTCTTTGTATGACAATATGTATTCGCTTGATGATCAACAACGGGGTGGTTCACTGATGTGGTCAGGCGCGATGATTATTGACACAGTTTGGATGGCATTCGCTGTTTACCATTGGATCAAAGCGGAAGAAAAAAAATCGCTTGAGATTGACACGCAGATTGCGGCTGAGAAGAATTTGCAATCATGAATGAAGAAGAGTTCAAAGCACCTGATTGGGTGGTAAACGAAACGGAAGCGAAACCACTTTCCAAGAACCAGAAAATCTTCTTTTTTACTTTGGTGGCGATTGCCGTTCCGTTTTGTCTCTGGGCAGGTTGGTTTGAATATCACCGAGCTCAAGAAGGCCATTGGCGAGCTTGGGTATATGCCTTTGAATGGCCGTTCTTTGCAGTGGTTGCTCTGTACCTACTTCGACGGCTTTTACGCGGGGATATGCCGAAAATCCCAAGGCCTCGTTTTCCCGATGAGCCAAGCGACCGGTAGAGCCTTACTCTCGGGAAGTAACGCAGAGTGACCATAATTACCCTTAGTTAATCGTTTTACAACGAATAGGTAACAAACCCAAAAACCCCTTGTCAGATCTGCCAGCCCGGTATTTAGATACCGCCACTTAAACAGTTAATCGTTTAACTGAATCAGGCAGAAATGGCGGTTTAATGTCATCTAGAGCAACACTTCGCGAAGTGAGTGAGTTGGCTGAGGTTTCAGTCGCCACAGCTTCTCTTGTGTTGTCTGGAAAAGATGGCAGCCGTTTCACAGAAGAAACTGCACAGCGAGTTCGCGATGCTGCAGAAAAACTTGGTTATCGAACCAATCGCCTTGCACGCAGTCTTCGTCAACAAAGCACACGTGTTATTGGTCTACTAAGTATTGAAGTTGCAACCACTCCATATGCAGGTGCGATGGTTGAGGGAATGCGAAGCGCAGCACGCGCTCGCGATTATGACTTACTGTTTAACGAAGTAACTTTTTCAAAAGAATCAATTGCAGCTGGTTTGGAATTGATGTCAGATCACCGCGTTGATGGCGTAATCATCGCAAGCTATTACCACCGGGCAATTGATTTACCAGATAACTTGCCAAAGAACATCGTTATTGCAGATGCTTATGCAAAGAAAATCGAATTGGATAGTTTCGTTCCTGACGAAACAAATTCTTATTTACAAGTTTTAGATTTAATCGGTAAAAGTGGCCACAAACATGTCGGTTTAATTTCTGATGGTCGTGACTATCCTGCTGTTAAAGGTCGCAAAGAAGCATTTTTAATTGCGGCAGAAAAATATGGCTGGCATGACATCCAAGAAAACATGGTCATGATGAATTCAGATGCAGAAACCGAAATGGGTTACAACGCTTTTAATCTTTTGTTTGGTCGCAATCCACAAATAACTGCAGTTGCTGCATACAACGACCAAATAGCAATGGGTGTCTATGAAGCTGCCCGCGAATTGGGATTAAACATCCCAGCAGATCTGTCGGTCGTTGGATTCGACAATCTCGAATTGATTTCCGGAGCTTTACGCCCCGGATTAACCACTGTCGAACTACCTCACTTTGAAATGGGTAGATTGGCAGCGGAAAGACTCATCGAACGTGTTGAAAGCGAAGATGAGTTGCCGCCGGAAAAAGTCGCCATCGTTGGTGACATCTTCGTCCGAGGATCTGTAGCAACACCTCGTACGAGTGTTTCTAGGAAAGTGACAAGGATCCACTAATGGCTGGCGAAACTATCCATAAAAAGAGAGAAAAAGGAAAAACCATGCGGAGAGTAACCTCTTTGGTGGCGATCGCTGTTGTAAGCGGTCTTGCATTGACTGGATGTTCATCATCTAGCTCTGCCGAACCAACAAAAGTGACCATGTGGTCACACGCTGCCGGTAACGAACAAGAAATCGCAACTGTTGAAGAAGCAATCAAAGACTTCAACGCGTCACAAACTGACTACAAAGTTGTTCTTGAGAAGTTCCCACAAGAGTCATACAACGATTCAATTGCTGCAGCAGCAACTTCAGACACCTTGCCTTGCATCGTGGATGTTGACGGACCGATCATGCCTAACTGGGCATGGGCTGGTTACATGAAACCAATTTCAATCAGCTCTGAACTTGAAAACAGCCTTTTGGCAGGTGCTAAGGGTTACTACAACGGAGAGCTTTACTCAGCAGGTGCATGGGATGCAGCTCTAGGTATCTTGACCCGTGCTTCATACCTTGAAGCAATCGGTGCTCGTGTACCAACAGTTGATGCTCCATGGACTCAAGCAGAATTCGACAAGGTTCTTGCTGACCTAGATGCATCAGGCGATTTCGATTACGCAATTGACTGGGGTAATGGTTGGACTGGCGAATGGTTCCCATACGCATACAGCCCACTATTGCAATCATTCGGTGGCGACCTAATCGATCGCGACACATTCGAATCTGCAGATGGCGTTGTAAACGGCGCAGAAGCAGTTGCTTTCGGTGAATGGTTCCAAGGAACCTTCTCGAAGGGTTATGCAAACAAGAAGCAGACTGGCGACCGTACTGAATTCGTTAATGGAACCATTGCGATTCAATACAACGGTAACTGGGCTGTTAAAGATGCATACGACAAGTACGGCGACGATCTTTTGATCCTTCCACCGGTTGATTTCGGTAATGGTCCAAAGATTGGTGCTGCATCATGGCAATTTGGTGTTTCATCTTCATGTGGTGAAACCGAATCTGCTGGTGCAAATGCATTCATCGAATACATCCTTCAGGATAAGTACATCGTTGCATTCGCTAACCGCATTGGTTTGATTCCAGCAACTGCTGCTGCATCTGCTGAAGTTCCAAACTACGCACCAGGCGGAGCATTCGCTGGATTCGTTGATTTCTCCAACGATTTCGCAGTGAAGCGTCCAGAAACACCTGCTTACTTGTTCATCTCTTCTGCTTTTGAAAAGGCAGTTGCTGACATCATCAATGGTGCAGATGTACAACGTTCGTTGGATACAGCAGCAGACGCTATTGATGGCGATCTAGCTGACAACAACTACTACAAATAAATAATTTGAAGTAGCGATGGTGGCCAGGAGAAATCCTGGCCACCATCTCCCAAAATCTTTAGAGGTTGATATGAAAGAAAAATTGGCTGAGACTGGCCGCAAAATGAATGCGGTTCGGCTTCCATTCCTCGAACAAACGCTTGTAGCTCGTGAAGCTCGCGCCGGTGTTTACTATGTATTGCCGGCAGTTTTGTTATTACTTGTTTTCTTGGTGACTCCAGTTATTTTGGCGTTCACACTTGGTTTTACCGATGCTCGACTATCATCCCCGAATCCAATTCAGATGACTGGAATGGACAATTTCTCGCAACTTCTAAAGGTTGCAAAACTTGATATGCAGCAAGCTTCAGGTGACGAGAATGATCTTTACGACAAAGTTCGCGAACAAACTAAACCGAATTCTGGATCTGAATATGAAGGGATGCAGATTCTCAGTGAATCTGTTTCAGATGACAAAAAGTCAGGCTCTTACATTCTTGCCGGTGACCCACTCTTTTGGAAGTCGCTAAAAAATACCCTTTATTTCGCTTTGATTGTTGCACCGTTACAAGGTGGATTTGCATTGTTGCTAGCCCTTCTTGTTAACTCAAAACTTAAAGGCCGGGTTTTCTTCCGAACGGTCTACTTCTTACCCGTTGTTACATCAATGGTCGTGGTTTCAATCCTCTGGTTGTTTATGTATGAAGAATCTGGTTTAGTAAACGTGGTTTTGGGAAGCGTTATTCCTGGTTATCAACCCATAAGTTTCTTGGGCAACACAACGACGGCTATGCCTGCAATTATGGTGATGTCGATTTGGCAAGGTGTTGGTTTCCACATGTTGATTTGGTTGTCTGGTCTGCAGACTATTCCAGGCGAACTTTATGAAGCTGCAAAAGTAGATGGTGCAAATTCATTAAAGCAGTTCCAACATGTTACGTGGCCAGGACTTCGAAAGACTTTCATTTTCATCTTGGTAACTATCAGCATCGCGGCTCTTGGTTTGTTCACACAGATCAATGTGATGACTCAAGGTGGTCCACTTGATTCAACCACTACTTTGGTTTACCACGCTTACCGCGAAGGTTTTAGAAACCAAAGAATTGGCTACTCATCAGCCATCGCAATTGCATTCTTCGCGATTGTGGTGACTGTCTCAATTGTTCAGCGTCGACTAACTAGGGATCGTGATTAATATGAAAACATCTCTACTAGGGAAAATTGTCAAATACGCATCAGCAATTTTCTTGGCATGCATATTCTCATTCCCACTTATCTTCATGGTTATGTCTTCATTCAAGGGCAAATTCCAAATTTTCGAAGATTTGCGTTCTTGGAAGGCATTCCTGCCAGTTGGTGACGTGAATCTTGATCAATACGCTGGCGTTTTTAGCCGCACACCAGTCTTCACTTTCTTCTTGAACTCAATAGTGGTTTCTGTATTAGTGGTTGGACTTGGTCTATTTGTAAACAGCTTGGCTGCATTCGCAATTGCACGTTTGAAGTTCAAAGGACAAGGTGTATTGCTTGGTTTCTTGATTGCTACTTTGATTGTGCCATTCGAAACTATTGCATTGCCAATGCTTTTCATGGTGAACAAGCTGCCTTATGTATTCCTAGATGAAACAGGCATCAACTTCCAGCAGGGTTGGTTGAACTCTTATTCAGTTCAGATTGTTCCGTTCGTAGCTAGTGGATTCTCGATCTTCTTGTTTGTGCAGTATTTCAAAACCATTCCAAAAGAACTTGACGAGGCAGCTATTATCGATGGCGCATCTTTCTTTGGAATCTATCGCAAAGTAATTGTGCCGTTGTCAGGTCCTGCATTTGCAACTTCTGCAATTCTTACTTTCTTGGCGGTATGGAATTCTTACTTGTGGCCAGTTATGTCTGTCCAAAAAGAATCTATGCGCCCAGTTCAGGTTGGTTTGGATTACTTCTTTGCAAGTGGTACAGATGAAGGTATGCCATGGGGACAGATCATGGCTTATTCAACATTGATTACTATTCCGATTCTGTTGGTCTTCATTGTTTTCCAACGCGCATTCGTATCGTCCGTAGCAAGTAGTGGTGTTAAAGGTTAGAAATGTTAAAGCTCGCAGATAGTTGGATCTGGGATTCTTGGTACGTATTTGATGGTGAGAATTACCATGCGTTTTACTTACGTGCATCCCGTGCATTGGGAAATCCAGATCGTCGTCACCGTAATCCGTACGTTGGTCACGCAGTCTCAAAAGATCTAACAAACTGGACAGTGGTTGCAGACGCAATTGCAATTTCTGATCCACCAGCTTTTGATTCCTGGACCACTTGGACTGGAAGCACAGTTCGTGCAGATGATGGAACTTGGTGGATGTTCTACACCGGTACATCACGCGAAGATGGTGGCGATTACCAACGCATTGGTGCTGCTACTTCAAAAGACTTGATGACTTGGACCAAAGTTTCTTCGCAAGCTCTAACAGAACCAGATCCAAAATGGTACGAAACTTTGGATCTCGACATTTGGCATGATCAAGCCTGGCGCGACCCTTGGGTTTTTAAGGGCGACGATGGCATCTGGCATATGTTTGTGACAGCACGTGCAAAAGAAGGCGACGCTTTCGATCGTGGAGTTCTCGGGCATGCAACTAGTAAAGACATTTTGAACTGGGAAGTGCAGCCACCTTTGACAGAGCCAGGTTCGGGTTTTGGACAAATGGAAGTTTTCCAAGTTGAAGTTGTGGACGGTGTTCCAACATTGCTTTGGTGCAGTGGGTACCGCGAACTAAGCGATGCCTCAAAAGCGAAGTTTGGTGAATATAAATCTGGTGGAATGTTCAGTGCAAGCGGCGACTCAGTACTCGGACCATTCGATGTCAAGAATGCGACGAAATTCCCACACCAATCTCTCTATGCAGCTCGAATTGTTGAGTACAAAGGTGAGTGGTTTATGTTGGGATTCCGCGACCATGAAGAAAATGGATTTGTTGGTGAACTTACCGACCCAATTCCAGTTACATCAATTAAAGGTCAAGGCTTAGTACCGCGTAAGTAATTTGCGAAACTAATAATCTGAGACAATTCGGCAATGAGCCAAATCAAAGTGCTAGCTGCTGATGCAGTTGATGCTGCAGTTTCAACATTAAACGCTGGTGGATTAATTGGCTTACCTACCGAAACCGTTTATGGTCTTGCTGCTGTCGCCGAAAACGAAAATGCAGTTCGTCGAATTTACGAAGTAAAAGGTCGACCGCTAGATCATCCAGTAATTGTGCACATTGGCACATTTGAAGAAATTGATTACTGGGGCAAAGAAATTTCTGATGAGACTCTTTTATTGGCAAAAACTTTTTGGCCAGGTCCTTTAACTTTGATTGTAAAAAGAAATAAACCAGCAGGTGACTGGTTAACTGGTAGGCAAGAAACTGTCGCATTGAGAATGCCAGATCATCCAGTGGCACTTGCGGTGCTCAAGAAAATTGGCAAAGGATTAGCTGCACCAAGTGCAAACAAGTTTGGCTCTGTTAGTCCGACTTCAGCACTACATGTTTTGCAGGACTTGAGTAACAGCCTCGACGCAACTCGAGATGCAGTGATTGATGGCGGTAATTGTGAAGTAGGGGTCGAATCAACAATTGTTGATTGCACTGCTGCCAATCCGGTTGCACTTCGGCCTGGAGCCATTACTCAGTCGCAGATTGATCAAGTACTTAACCAAAAATCAGAAGCGAAGTTGGAAAACACAATCAAAGCCCCTGGTTTGCTTGCATCCCATTACGCACCTAAAGCAAAAGTGTTACTTGCGAATGATTTTGATGAGGCGCAAGAACTCGCGAATAATGTAAGTGGATTGTTTGGATTTATCGCGACGGAGAAAATTCCAACATTAAAAGGCAGCCTGAGGCTTGCAATGCCAAAAGACAATTCAGACTATGCAAAAGAACTTTATGACGCACTACGTAATGGGGACGAACAAGGTTTACAAAACATCATTGCAGTTTTGCCAGAAGGTGATGACATAGCAATCGCAATTCGAGATCGATTGGCTAAGGCTGCTTTCTAGTTCAAGTGGAACAAAGTGTCAGTATCCCAATGGGTAAATCCGAGATTTTCATAAAGTTTGATCGCTGCTTGGTTGCTTTCATCAACATAGAGCAATGCAGAGCTTAAATTCTCATTTCGAAGTTGATTAAGCGCGCTTAAAGTCAATGCTTTCCCAAGCCCGCGGTTTTGCCATTCAGGCACAACCCCGACTATGTAGATCTCGCCGAGTTTTGCTGCCCGATTCGTTGGGTCAACTTTGGTCCAGACATAGGCAACAATTTCTTTACCTTTGATAACAACATGAAAGTCTTCGCTTCTAAACCATTCTTCATTTATTCGCAGTTTCAAACTAGATTCAGACCAACTTCCTTGCTCAGGATGATTAGCAAATGCTGTTTTGTTTGCTTCGAGCCATCCTTCAAGGTGCGAATCAAAATCAAACTTGGTAATCGCAAGTTCTGCGGGAAATTCTGGCTTCGAAATAGGTGTCATTAGCGAACGACGCATTTGCCAAAGAGTTCTCACTTGGCGAAAACCACAACTCGAAGCCAAAGCCGCTGCGCCAGTATTTAGTCCGTGCGCCCATAGGCGAATTTTTTGACCTGGAAAATCGGAAATGATTTTCTCTAAGAGTTGTTTACCAACTCCGTGCCTGCGGTAGTCAGGTGAAACAGCAATTTCAATACTTGGGCCGTAAACCCGATCGCTAAAGTCGACGTGTGCGTAACCAGCGAGTATTTCGCCATCAAACATTTCATAATGTTGCACATAGCGTTCAAGTCCGTGTTGCAGATGCAACATTGCGTGTTCAGAAAAAGGATTTACTCCGTCAGCATCAGCACAGAAATTCAATAGTTGTTGAATGAGCTCGAAGTTAATTTCGTCGAGGGAATGATGAACTTGAATATTTAGTTCATCCATTTGATTCAACTACCGTTACTTTAAAAGCGAAGTTTCAATTTGTTGCTCGTCAGATTTTGGAGTTGTAAATCTGTAACCAACGTTGCGGACAGTGCCAATCATTGATTCGTTTTCGACACCGAGCTTTGCGCGCAAACGACGAATGTGAACGTCGACTGTACGAGTACCACCGAAGTAGTCGTAACCCCAAACTTCTTGCAAGAGTTGAGCGCGAGTGAAAACTCGACCTGGATGTTGTGCGAGATACTTAAGAAGTTCAAACTCTTTGAAAGTTAAATCAACTGGTTTGCCACGAAGTTTCGCTGTATATGAATGTTCGTCAATCTGAAGTTCACCAGCATTGATTTCGTTCTTAGATTGACCTTCGCCGTTTACTGCGCCTAAACGACCAGTTGCAAGACGCAAACGAGCTTCCACCTCCGCAGGACCAGCAGTTTCGAGTACCACATCGTCTACTCCCCATTCGTTAGTAACAGCAACCAGACCACCTTCAGTGGTAATCAGGATTACTGGATCACTAACTCCAGTAGTGCGCAGCAAACGGCAGAAACTACGAACTGCAGGAAGGTCACGGCGACCATCAATCAAGATCGCATCAACGGGTGGCGCATCGAGCAGTGCACTCACTTCAGGAGTCATAATTTTGACGTTATGTGAGAGTAAACCAAGGGCTGGAAGCACCTCGGATGAAGGGGTTAATGCGCGAGTAAGCAGGAGCAAATTCGACATTTCGCTCCTTCCGCTAAGGGGTGGAATCATACGCCCCTATGAGTGGCTCACTAACTTCGCAAAAAGCAGCGAAAGCACCTGCGCAAAAGCGCTGGTCGGTGCCTTTAGAAGAGCGCTTTTTAACCACTGCGGATGGCCAAAAGATTTATGCAACTCGAAGAGGTCAAGGTGATGTTTTTGTAATTGTGGCCCACGGAATTACAGGTGGTCACAAACATGGTTCGCATGCTCGCATTCTCGGCTGGTTCGAAAAACATTTTCAGGTGATTGCGATTGATCAGAGAGGTCATGGAAAATCAACCGGCACCTGCACTCTCTCACATTACGAAGTTCTTGATGTTGATGCTGCAATGGACTGGGCATATGAACTCGGTGCTAAAAAAGTTTTCTTAGTCGGCTTCTCAATGGGTGCAGCAAGTGTGGTTCGTACTGCAGCTCTCGGTACGCTAATAAAACAAAACAAAACAAAACCCCTGTATGACCAAAAACTAGAAGTTAAAAACATCCCTGATGGAGTTGTCAGCATAGGCGGGGTTTCTCATTGGTGGTATCGCGGTTCGCGAAATATGCGAGTGATGCATATGTTGGTTAAATTCAAAGCTGGACAAATTTTTCTCGATAAATCTGGTCGAGTTCGTTTAGGTGAAAATACTTGGCCAGATGAACGTGCAGAAAATCGCAGAGAAATCCAACCACTAGATCCTGCGGATTCCGTTGCTGTCATTGCAACCAAACCACTTTTGATTATTCAAGGAAAGCACGACGACTATTTCCCTCCGCATCATGGCGATCACCTTGATGAAGTTGCATCAAAGGTTCCGGGAAGTAAATCCGAATACTGGTTTGAAACCGAAATGGGTCACGCAGAGTCAGCGACTACCGAACAACTTGTAGTTCGCATCGCTGTATGGATCAACCGTCAGGTGAAAAGCTAATGCAAAGTTTCTATTGGCTAGTTGCAATACTGCTAGTTGCAACCGCATTCGGTTTGTACCGTCGCTGGGATGAAGGTAGAACAAAAGTGGATAACCATCATGTTGTTGTAACAGCAAAACAAATTGGTGCACCGCTTGGAGAGAAGGCAACTCTGTTGCAGTTCTCTTCTGCATTCTGTGCCCCTTGCCGCACCACAAAAGTTGTGTTGGCGAAAACCGCCTCAATTATTGATGGCGTGAACCACGTGGAGATCGATGCTGAATCTCATCTTGATTTGGTGCGCACCCTTGAAATCACTCGCACCCCAACCACACTGGTACTAGATGCCGCGGGATTGGTGCGAAATCGCGCTGTTGGTGTGCCTCGTCAGGACGAACTTATTTCGGTTCTCGCCGCCACAATCTAGATATTTACGCACAAATTTGTGCCATTCCCTGTCAATTGCAAACTTTTCGCGCCCAAGGTCCGTTTTCTGACGGATTCAGTAGCCGCCTAATTACATTCTTTACTCTCCCGCCCATGTTCGTAACTCTTACTCGCCGCCGCGTGGTTGACCATGGTCGCCGCTCGGTCACTGCTTGTTGTTGATTAGCAGAACCTCAGCTAATCCAACAACTACCAGGAGTAATAAATGTCGAATCAACAAATAGATGTACAGCAACTTGATGTTCGAAGCCCACGTTTCGGTGCCGCTATCACCACAATCGTTTTAGCAGTCGCTTTTTTGACTGCAGGTACAGCAATCGCAACCGGCTTGTTGGTAGTTCAAACCATCGCTTTCGCGATTGGTTCACTAGTTGGACCTCATGCACAGCCATACGGACTACTCTTCAAAAAATTCGTTAAGCCTCGACTCGCTCCAGCAACTAAATTTGAAGATCCACAACCACCACGCTTTGCACAAACTGTCGGCTTGGGCTTTGCGATTGTGGCTCTAATTGGTTTGGCAATTGGTTCCGCTACCGTCACAGCAATCGCTGTCGGCTTCGCTTTAGCCGCAGCTTTTCTGAACAGCGCATTTGGATTCTGTCTCGGTTGCGAGATGTATCTTTTGATTAAGCGTTTTGCTTAATTCTTAAACGTAATAAAACCCTTCAATAAATCACCGTAATAAACCTAAAACAAAGGAAAAATATGTCTAACGAAGTTCTAGTCACCACCGAGTGGGCGCTTGCTCATCTTGATGATGCAAAAGTAGTTTTCATCGAAGTTGATGAAGACACAGCAATTTACGAAACCAACCACATTCGCAATGCAATTCGCCTTGACTGGCGCAATGATCTGCAAGACAAAGTCCGTCGCGATTTTGTTAATGCAGAACAATTTTCTGCTTTGCTTTCACTTCGCGGTGTAAACAATGACGACACAGTTGTTCTTTACGGAGGTAACAACAACTGGTTCGCAGCGTATGCATACTGGTACTTCAAGCTATACGGTCACCAGAATGTTCGTTTGCTCGATGGTGGACGCAAGAAGTGGGAACTTGAAGGCCTTGAACTTGTTGCTGAAGTTCCAAACCGCACCGCAACTAACTATGTTGCAAAAGCACAGGACTTGAGCCTGCGCGCATTCCGCGATGATGTTGTTAAAGCGATTGGTTCATTCAACTTGGTAGATGTTCGGTCTCCTGATGAATATGCCGGTCGTTTGAAAGCTCCTGCACATCTTCCACAAGAAGGTGGCCAAATTGCAGGTCACGTTCCAACAGCAATCAACATTCCATGGAGCAAAGCTGCGAATGAAGATGGAACTTTCAAATCGGTTGATGAATTGAAGAAGCTCTACTCAGATGCAGGTTTCGATTTCAACAAAGAAACCATTGCATATTGCCGTATCGGTGAGCGTAGTGCTCACTCATGGTTCGTATTGCACGAATTACTTGGACTTTCAAAAGTTAAGAACTACGACGGTTCCTGGACTGAATACGGTTCACTAGTTGGAGTTCCTGTTGCAATCGGAGACGAGCCAGGTAAAGCATGAGCAGCTGCGGAGCACCAGCAGTAACTGCTGAAATAGATCCATCGGTGTTGAAAACGCAATCAGTAATCGAAGGCCGAGTTTGCAATGGTGATCAACCAGCAACTGGTTATGCAAGATTGTTGGATAGCAGTGGGGAATTCGTCGCTGAAGTTCCACTGAATGCGAATGGTCAGTATCGATTCTTCGCTCGTCCTGCTACATGGACTGTAAAGGTGCTTGTGCCAGGAAACACTGCAGAGAAGCAAGTAAGTGTTGAGTCTGTAGGGCTCACCACACTGGAATTTGCACTCTAAACAGCAAAATTACGAGTCAGCAGACCTGTTAGCTCGGCGGTAGGCTCAGCCTATGAATACCGAACATTTCTTTACAGGTCTGCTGGTTCTTTGCAGCGGCGCAATTACTTGGTTTGCAGTTTATGTTCTATACAAACTCTTTAAGGGCCAAAATTAATGTCTGAAGAAGTTCAACTTCTTGCAGGAGTCCATCCTGAAATTGCACACCTCTCATGGATGGTGGGCACTTGGAGTGGAGTTGGCTACAACGAACCTTTCGGTAAAGAACACAAAAAATTCGAAGAGTTAATCGAATTCACCAGTGACGGAAAAACTCCCACGATTCAATTTCGCACAAAAAGCTGGTGGCTAAATGAAGACGATTCCCGCGGTGAGCTTTTCCGCGAAGAACACGGTATCTGGATTGGTGGCGCAGCAAACGCTGTTCGTCTAGAACTTGAAGCATCAGAAGATCACAAACTTTGGTCCGGTACAACAGTTGTTTCTGGAATCCAAAACGCAGTTATCACTGGTGCACACACGATTTTGCAAGCGGTAGATATTTCATCTGCAATCTTGCCAACCGCAGGTTCACGTACTTATGGACTTGTTAATGAACAGCTGATGTCAGTTTTCGAATTCGGCATTGAAGGCGCAAAAGACATCGACAAGATGTGGTCACAATTGAGGAGGGTGTGATGGAAGACTGGGATCGTCGGCTACGTGCCCACGGCTATCGAATTACACCGCAACGCCAATTGGTTTTAAGCGCGGTTTACACACTTCGTCACGGAACTCCAGAAGAAATTCTGGCTGAAGTGCAACGCCATGCAAGCGGTGTAAATCTCTCAACCATTTACCGCGCGATTGAAGTGCTTGAAGAAGTTGGTTTAGTTACTCACTCCCACATTGGCCACGGAGCACCTACTTATCACGCTGTCGATTCACATACTCATATTCACTTAGCTTGCGATGGATGTGGAAACGTTGAGTCAATTTCTGCAGACATTATGGAACCTCTAGTTCGTAGTTTGCGAGCTGATAAAGGTTATGAAGTTGATGTTTCACACGTTGCTTTCCACGGAAGATGCCGCAAGTGTGTTGAATCTGGTCGTAGCGGAAAACACTAAAACTAAATCGAATGTTTAGTTCACTTTCTATTCCTGGTGCGGTTCCACCACCATTTGAAAATGTTGATTCCAAAGTTGCTTGGCATTACGGAGATCCCTTTGCTGAGCAAAGAAAACTTGCTTCTGGGATAGGTAGCGTAGATCAATCACATCGCGGAGTGATTTCCATTTCTGGAAGTGATGCTAGAACTTTTCTAAACTCATTAACCACTCAAGAACTTTTGAGTATACAACCAGG
>JBDKLK010000005.1:0-20639 GCA_039795655.1 Actinomycetota bacterium | reverse complement strand
CTCGGGTCCGATGACATAGATCAGGGTCTTCTCCGGGCGCAGCCTCTGTAACGCGTTCTCGACTACCTCATTCCTTGTGGCCCAAGAGGTTACGCAGTCCAAGTCACTGTTTGATTTTCCTTAGAGACCCGCGACCGGACTCCTCGGTGAGCTGTCTAACGACGGAAGGTTCTAACCCGACAGCAGGGCTAGATTTCCGGACTTTTTAAGGCTTTAGCTATGCAGCTAGAGCGAAGTCAGTGCGCTGTGAATTGGCACTTATATTTTTTGTAGATGGTTTACGAGATCACCACAACTTCTCGGCCCGCTTCTTCCGTCTCGACGAGCACCGTCGAAACCTGTCACCCCCATGGGTGTGAGAATCGTTTTGCGATTCCACTATTTAGTTTTTAAGTAGGCAAAGGGTAAACCCAAAACCTGACAATTGATAAATCGAAAATTCCCGAACTGAAAATTAAGCGTTCATACCTTTAGAGCGGCGACCTTCTGCACGGTTCATTTCCCGTTTTACGTCGCGTTCTGCAATCGCCTGGCGCTTGTCGTGAGTCTTGCGGCCACGAGCTAAACCGATTTCCACTTTTACTCTGCCATCTTTGAAATAGAGTGAAAGTGGAACGATTGTGTAACCCTGGCGGGCTACTGCAATGCCAATTTTGCGGATTTCATCGGCATGTAAAAGCAGCTTCCGTTTGCGGGTTGGTTCGTGATTAGTCCAAGTTCCCTGCTCGTATTCGGGAATGTGAACGTTATGCAGGAACGCTTCTCCACGGTCCACCATGACGAAACCGTCGACAAGTGATGCGCGACCGAGACGAAGAGATTTCACCTCGGTACCTACGAGAACGAGACCCGCCTCATAGGTCTCTTCAATTGAGAAATCGTGACGGGCCTTTTTGTTTTGCGCGATTAATTTGCGCCCAGTTTCCTTGGCCATAGAGGTGAGAATAACTAATAAACCTGAATTGCTCTAAAAATGTACTCGATGCGAGTTAGCAAATCTTTTTCTTTGAGCCGCCGAACCAACCCATTGGGTCGTAAAGCTCGCCACTGATTCGCACTTCAAAATGTAGGTGTGGGCCGGTAGACCAACCTGTTGAACCGACTAATCCAATGGTTTCGCCGCGCGCAACTGATTCACCGTCGCTAGCCAGTTTCTTACTCATGTGGGCATAGAAAGTGGTGACACCTTTTCCGTGTGCAAGCATCACGTAGTTGCCGTATCCGGTTGACCAACCAGCATCCGCTACAACAGCGTCGTCGGCTGCGCGAATTTTTGCGCCAGTTCCAGCACCGAGGTCAATGCCTGCGTGGCAGCGCCAAATTTTGAAAATTGGATGAAGGCGCATTCCAGCATTTGAAGTTTTGGGTGCTCCTGCAACCGGCCACAAGAATTCATCTGCTGGATCAAGATTTTTACCTTTACCGTTATTTTTCTTCGCAATGTTCTTGAGTCGTTGTTGCTCTTTTTTAAGTTTGTCATAGCGCTTTTGAACTGCAGCTTGGAATTTCTTAGCGGCATCAAAAGCAGCCTTGCGACTGTTCACAATTTTGTTTACAGCTTTTTGGGCGGCTGTTGCTTCAGCAGCTGCTTGTTCAGCAGTTAAAACTTTTTCTGCTGCAGCTTGTTTTTTCTTGACGTTGTCTTTGACAAGTTCATCAAGTTCTTTTTTCTTCTGAATCAAATCTTCGCGAGTTTTCGTGAGTGTATTGATTTGGTCAGTTTTACTGTCAAACCAAGATTTCACGATCTGTACACGTGCGGTGAATTCTGCTGGAGATTCGGTACTGAAAATGATGCTCAATTCGGACAGTGGACCTTGGCGATACATCATGTTCACTAGTTTTGAAACTTCAGAATTCTGGGTTGTGAGATTTGATTGAGTAGTCTCAAGATTTGTTTGTGCGCGGCCAGTAGCGGCGGTTGATTTCTCCAAATCAACAACTGCTGATTGGTGAGCGCTTTGAGCTTTTGCAAGATTTAGTTTTGCGACTCGAAGGCGTTCACGAGCTGCTGGCAAAGCTGAAGCCGCCTTGTTGTACGCACGAAGAGCTTTCGAAACTTGCGCATTCGCTTCGTCTACCGCATCTCCAGCAGCTTCAATTTGGTTCTTTAGTGAGTCTTTAGTGCTAAAAGAAGCACTCGCGTTCGAAACAAATCCGCTGATGAGAATAAAAGCGATTAGGGAAGAAAATAGTTTGCGCATGCTAAACCTTTAGATACTTCCGTAACGTCAAACCTGCTGCCAAAACCGCTAAACCAACACCTGCACCTAGCATCACAGGAACGATTGCATAAATCGCATCCCATCCGATGAAAGTGGTGAAAGTGAAGCTTGTTGCAAGAGTTTGATCAATTAAGTAAATCTTTCCAACAACAAGTGCGCCGATTGCAACTAGCGAACCAATAGTCGCAGCAACTGCAGCTTCAAGAAGGAACGGAAGTTGAATCGTAAAGTTGCTTGCTCCAACAAGTCGCATGATGCCGGTTTCGCGACGTCGGTTGTATGCCGCTACTCGCATTGTGTTTGAGATCAAAAGAATGGTTACCAAAATCATTACACCAGCGACAGCTTGTGCAAGTTTTTGTAGTCCACCCAATGCATCAAAAAGTTTTTGAAGAGTTTGGCGTTGATCGATTACTTGTTCAACGCCAGGGCGAAGACCAAAAGCTCCTTCAATTACCGCAAACTGAGTTGGGTCCACAAGCTTTACGCGGAAAGACTCAGGCATCTGGTCAGCGGTCGCAGTATCTGCGATTGGTGAGTTCTTGAACTGGTCTTTGAATCGAGCCAAAGCTTGTTCTTTTGATTCGTAAAAGACTGTATCAACGATGTCGGTCATTCCCTGAAGATCTGAACGAATCTGTCCTTTTTCTTCTTCACTAATCGCACCATCAGCGCAGTTCGGAGAATCAGATATGTTTCCGCACAAGAAGATTGAAACTTCTACGCGATCAAACCAGTAGTCCTTCATTGTGTTGACCTGCGCGTTAATCAGCAACGCAGAACCAAACAATGAAAGTGAAACTGCAACAGTGATAATTACCGCAAGCGAAAGAGTGAGATTTCGACGAAGTCCAGTCGAAACTTCTTTGATTATGTAACCGAATCTCATTAGGCACCCATTCCGTAGACGCCACGAGCTTGGTCGCGAACGATGTGTCCATTTTCGATTTCAATGACGCGCTTACGCATCTGGTCAACAATCGCCACGTCGTGAGTTGCCATCACAACGGTTGTTCCAATTTTGTTGATGCGATCTAAAAGTTTCATGATGCCGATTGAAGTTTCAGGATCCAAGTTTCCAGTCGGTTCATCCGCGATCAGGATTGATGGGCGATTTACGAATGCGCGAGCGATTGCGACGCGTTGTTGTTCACCACCAGAAATTTCGTTCGGATAAGAATCTTCTTTGCCAGTTAAACCTACAAGATCCAAAACGTTTGCGACGATTTCTTTGATTTCTTCTCGCGGTGTGCCAATTACTTCAAGCGCGAACGCAACATTGCCAGCAACAGTACGGTTTGGAAGTAGGCGGAAGTCTTGGAATACGCAGCCAATTTGTCGGCGCAAAGCTGGAACCTTCCAGTTGGCCAATTTGTTCAAGTCTTTGCCAGCCACCCAGACAGTGCCTGAGGTTGGGCGATCTTCACGTAGCAATAAACGCAGGAATGTGGATTTACCCGAACCTGAAGCACCTACGAGGAAGACGAACTCGCCGCGCTCGATGTCGACAGTTACATCCTCCACAGCCGGGCGGGTAGCGCCTTTGTGGAGTTTGGTCACATGGTCAAAACGAATCAAAATCTCACCTTGGGAAGTTGGGGTATGACAGGGGCAGTTTAAAGCGGTGAGCCTTCAAACTAGCCGAATGAACCGCGCAAAAATAGGGCAAAAGCCACAATTTGCAGAACTCTTAACCGAACTAGGACTTTTTCCGCCAGCGGATTCCCGCTTCGATGAACTCATCAATTTCGCCATCGAGCACTGCAGAAGTGTTGCCAGTTTCGTACTCAGTGCGAGCGTCTTTAACCATTTGGTACGGATGCAGGACGTAGTTACGCATCTGGGTTCCCCAAGATCCAGCTGACTCACCCTTAAGAGCATCAATTTTTGCTTGATCCTCTTGGCGCTTCTTCTCAAGAATCTTTGCCATCAAAATATTCATCGCGGTGGCTTTGTTTTGCAATTGCGAACGTTCATTCTGGCAAGAAACAACGATGCCGGTTGGAATGTGTGTCAATCGCACAGCTGAGTCGGTGGTGTTAACACCTTGTCCCCCGGGTCCTCATGAGCGATATACATCAACGCGAATTTCGTCTTCGGGAACAGTGATTGCATCTGCTTGTTCAACAACTGGAATAACTTCGACCCCAGCAAATGAAGTTTGGCGTCTTCCTTGGTTGTCGAAGGGTGAAATGCGAACAAGACGATGTGTTCCTTGTTCAACTGAAAGAATTCCGTAAGCGTATGGTGCATGTACTGCGAAAGTTGCTGACTTAATTCCAGCTTCTTCCGCATATGAAGTGTCATAAATATCTGTTGACCAACCGTGACGTTCGCAGTAACGCAAATACATACGCAAAAGCATTTGCGCCCAGTCAGCTGCATCAACACCGCCAGCTTCAGAACGAATAGTTATCAAAGCCTCACGCGCATCGAACTCGCCATTCAATAGTGTGCGAACTTCAATCTCGCTCACAAGATGTTGAAGATCATTAAGTTCTTTATCAACTTCGGCGTGTGAATCTGCATCGCCTTCAGCTTCGGCAAGTTCTAACAGAACCACTGCGTCGTCAAGTCGCTGACGCAAGGCCATAACTTTTTTAAGTTCGGACTGCAGGAAAGACAATCTCGAAGTCACTTTTTGAGCATTTGCAGGGTCATCCCACAAAGTTGGTTCTGAAGCAGCAGCTTCAACCTCATCCATTTCCGCACGCATCTTTGGCAAATCCATAACAGACTCAACAGTCTGCAATGTCGCAGAGAGTTCAGCTAAATGTTCGCGCGGTTCGAGTGCCATATGGGCAAAGCGTAAGGGTTAGGAGTACTTTCATTGCGCATGCCTGTTTTCATCAAGTGATATGTGGACGCTAGCAGTTATTACTTTTGGCAAGACAGCAAAGTTTCCAAAAGGCGATTGCCAAGTTTTCGCAATTTCAAGCCAATACTCTCTCTTATCCACCCGCCAATAGGTAATTGAGTAGTTTCCGTGCCGGCGAACATAACTAGACATTTCTACTCCGATTCCACCTAACAAACTTGCTTCATCAAAAATAATGTTTTCGAGATTGCCCGAAAGGTAGAAATCCGTGAAGTCGAGTTGATCACTTGAGTTCGTGGCAGAGATCTCGAGCTGAGATTGCAATTCACGGGTTTCGCTGAAGTAACTAGCAACCGAAATCAATACGCCAAGCACTAGCAAAGAAACTCCAAACAAACCTACCGACCATAAAAGCACAGTTCCTTCCTCGGTCTTTGCATTCTTAAGAAGCAAAACTGGCTCGCTTTATTGTTCTGGAGAAATGTAGTTTGCGCTTGAAGGGTATGTTGGAATCGATTCCAACATCGATATTAACTGAATCGATTACACCATCATTGGAGTTGTAGTCCAGAAAAATCTGAAGTCCTCGCTGACTCCTTCTTTGAAGTTGAATCCTCACAAACTCAACATTGCTTCGCAGAGATTCTTCTGGAGAAACTTGAAAAGTTCGCGCCAAAGTGTTCAAAGCACTAAGTGCTTCGTTACGGTTTCGATAAATCTGATACACAGTCTCTGCAGAAGGAATCAGGAAACTAACAGTGAGCACCAAACTCACAATGAGCTCGAGAGCAACGTTTCCAGATTCACCTACTCGATTACTTTTGAGATTCCCCATTCACTTCCTCTTGAGAAATAGACCTGCAAATCATCAGCATTCATTTGGGTAACAGAACCAGATGTAAGTTGATTATCGAAACTCAATTGTTGAACCAAGTTCGAGATTCTTACTTCGGCCCCAACCCCTTTCCAAGCCATACTCGCTAAATTCAAAAAACCTATAAACGCGATTAAAACGAATGGTGCACCGATCGCAAAGCCGACTACTGCGGAACCGGTTTCATTTCTCACGCTCTCGAAATCAATTGAATGCGACATTAGTAATGGCGTTATCGAGCACTTGGTTTAGTTGTCCATCAGCAACCACCCAGATTCCAGTAACCAGCCCTGCGGTCATAACTGTTACTAATACCCAACCTGGGACATCGCCATTTTCTGAAAGCAAATTACGCAAATTGATTTGATTTCTTAGTTGTCTTATTTTCATTTTCTTCCTTACATAATTGATAGTGAAACAAAAGCTGGATACAAAGCAATGGCCGTAACACTAGGCAGAATTCCAAAAACGACAGGTAACATCATTGCCACATCTTTTTTGGCAGCAATCTCAAGTAGTTCTCGCCTGGTATCACTGCGAATTTCTGCGGCTAAGCTACTTAAAGTTTGGGAGACAGGTGTACCGCGTTCACGAGAAATTAATAGTGTGCGCGCGATTCTGCCCATCGTGTTCTCGCGATTGGTTTCAGTGATCTTTTCTAGATGAACAGACAAAGACTGATTTGCCTCCAAGTCAGAAATCAACGGAGTCCAAATTTGAATGACATCTCGGTTTGACCAACTAACAGCTTGAGAAATTCCATATCGCAAAGAGAAGCCACAACTCACCGCCAAACCAACTAAATCAAGAAATCCACCGCTCTCGAGTTTCAATCTCAAATCAGTCTCTGCAGAAATAGTTTTGTTGCGTTGCATAAAGACTTGCTGACCTAAATATGCACCCACAAAAAGCGCAATTACTGAAACCAGAAGATTTTGTGTGAGGAATCCGAGAAATACCGCTGATAGCGCTGCACCAAAAATTGCAAAAATGAAACCTTGAACAAATAGCTGTTGGTGCAAATGTTTTTTCCAAGCTGTTTTCACAAATATTGAAATATTCGGTGCAGATCGAATTCCAGTCAGCGTCAGAAAAAATCCAAATCCAAATAACAAACCAACCAGCCCACGCGTACTGAGAATTTCAGTCATTAAGTGCTTCGATTCTAGAAATATTCCTCATTAATAAATAGGAACCTAAAGTCACAATCATTGTTCCAGAAATTACGAACAATCCTGTTGTGGTCATAAATGCGTCGCGCACCGTTTGCCTAGTAGAAGTTAAAGCCAAAACCACAAGTGGCGCGAATGCTGCAACCTTGGCAGATATTTTCGCAACCACTTGCTTCCCCTTAATCTCATCTAGCAATGCAATATCGGAGCGAAGGTTCTGAGAAAAATCATTCATAAGTCCAGCAATCGCCGAGACGTTTTGAGATTGAGCTGTCGTTGCCAAATGCACTATCCGGCTAAAAGTTTTGTTTTCAAGTCTCTCGCTGAACTCTAAAACAGTGGCGGAGAATGGCTCTCCTGCTTCGCATCTGTTTTGGATTACGACGAATTGAAGTTGGAGAAAAAGCGGTAGTGAATTCGAAGCTTGCCAAAAAGATTCAGGGAAAGACAACCCTGCCCTAATACCTGCAGAGATATCGTCACAGAACTGCGGCCAATACTTTTCAGGAATACTTCTCTTCTCCTGAGTGTCTGCCGCTTTTTGTATATTCAAAATGGAAAGTGCGAAACCACATCCGAAAATTAACCCAAGCAATGAGCCCATCAGAAAACCTGCACAAGCTCTGGTAATTGATTTGTAACTTTGCCAGTCAACTCCGAAACCGAAATGACTTTGCGCGAGCCATCACTCATCTTCTTGATATGCACCAAAAGGTCAACCGCGTTAGCCACCATTGGAATCACAAAATTCGAAGTCACATTTGACCCAGCTAATAGCGGAAGAGTGCAGAGTTTCAAAACTGCTTCTTGTGATGAATTTGCGTGAATAGTCGCCATTCCGGGATGACCGCTGTTGAGAGCTAACAAGAGATCAAAGCATTCAGCTTGCCTGACTTCACCAAGAACTAATCGCTCCGGACGCATCCGCAAAGCTTCTTTGATTAAGTTTCGCAAGGAGATTTCGCCTTTACCTTCGACTGAAGCGGGCCGCGTTTGCATAGCTACCCAATCAAGATTGTTTACAGATATCTCAAAGACTTCTTCACAAGTAATTATTCGTTCTGAAATTCCAGTTTCGTTGAGCAAGCAATTTAGGAAAGTTGTTTTTCCAGCACCTGTGCCGCCAGACACAATGATGCTCTTGCCGGAATTAACAGCTAGAGCTAAATACTGAGCAACTTCCTCGTCCAATACATCTAACGCAACGAGATCCTTCAAGCTGCGAATCTGTTTCATATGTTTGCGGACATTTACAGACCAGTGTTCTTGAACTATGTCAGGAATAACCACGTGCAGTCGAGATCCATCTCTGAGAGTTGCATCAACAAAAGGTTGCGACATATCGAGCCGTCGATTGCTATTCAACATCATTCGCTCAACCCAAAGAGAGATCTCGTCAGACGAAACTTCAATCTCAACCTTTTGAGAGACTCCGTTGCGCGATACAAAAATCTTCGAAGGTGAATTAACCCAAATCTCTTCGATTGAGGGATCTTGTACAAGATTCTCAATTTCTAGGAGACGAGCCATCAGACTTTCAACTCTTTCTAAAAAGTAGGCTGCGGGCCATTCAGGGGTGACCCGCAGCTGCCAACCGGGGGAGTTTGGCAAGGCGAAAATTAGGAATCTCGTATCCAAATTCCTATGCCAAATCTCAAGCATTGAGCGCAATCATCGGTACCTAACGAATCCTCAAGATAAATCACTTTGTGTAACTTTTATTTGTCACGATGGGTCGCCATACTCTCGCTATGAGTACCTACATAAACAAAATCTTCACAATCCCCTGCGACTTAAAGACCGCAATCCGCTTGATGTCTGATGCTTCAAGCTTGGAGCGTTTAATGGAATTTTCTTACGCACTAAATCCTGAGCATCATGTACTTGAATATAGTGATGGATCGCTCGAGATAAATATCCACCGTGAGTTCGAGGGAACCTGGCCTAGTTTTGTTGAACCATTTATTGGGCCAACCCTGAAGATTGATGAAAAACGAATTTGGCAGGCAGCCGAAGGAAATAAAAGATTAGGTAAAACTGTAATCAGCGCTTCTGGATTACCAGTTGATGTCAAAGCTGATATGACTATTGCAGAAAAAGATAATTCCTGCACAGTTTCTATTGTTGGCAAAATAAAAGTTAATGTGATTGTTATTGGCGGAAAGATAGAAAGACTTATCCAAGAACAGATCTACGATGCGATTGATGTAGAACGAGATTTCTATCTAGAAGAACTTAAGAAATAGCTTTTACTACTTCATCAATTTCTTGGATACCGAACCAGCTGAATTCCTGGCTCTCAACATCTGCAACCATCAAGCACTCGCATTCAATCAACTTGATTTGTGAATTGGCTTCCACTTCTCCAAGTTCGTCGTCAATAACTGTTGCATCCATATCAAGGACAGTAACCACCACGGATGAATCACTTAAATCAGTTGCGGCAAGTGCTGCGATAAGTTCGAGTTCATCTGAGTCATCGGTTTCGACAGTTTTCTTGAATCCGTCAGTTATGCAAATGCCGGTACGAGTCTGTTCTGCGAGCAATCCAGATTCCTGAAGTTCAATAACTTCCTTTTTAGTTAAAGGGAAATAGATACGCATATTAGTTTTTCTTCGCAATCGCCTGATGGACTTCTTGAGTGAGTTTTTCGATTCGCAAAGTCAGCTCATGCACCTGTCGAGTTAGTTCTAAGTTCTCTTGGTCGATTTGGTAAGTATGTTCTGCAAGCTCACTCGAAATTTGGTCTTCGCGTTTTGCGGCAATCAAAAGAATTGCACCTTGAAGTGCGGCTATGCAAGAGAGAATCAGGTTTAACAAAATGAATGGGAACGGATCGAATCCTGTGTCACCATTGCCAACAATCCAAGCGATTAGAAAAGCTATCGCAGCAAATACGAATGGCCAAGATCCCATTCCATTACGCATCGCATCAGCGGCTCGTTCACCAAACGACAATGTGTTCCCACTTCGAACACCTGGATGTTTGTGCCAGTTCTTGTTAAGTGCCATTCTCAATCACCTCAGGGCAAGAGATTACTCGCAAACAACTCCGTCATGATCGGTATCGGTGAAACGCGAGTATTCAGGATCTCGACCTTTGTAGAAAGGGCCGAACCCAAGCGCCTTTGCTTCGTAGCAATATCGAACGGAATCCGGCAAGGAAGAGTTGTTAGAACCTCCACCATTATTCGAACCGCTATCTGAACCACCCGAACTTCCGCCTGTCATTTTTACCTTCATTCGCGGAGGCACTTTGGTGTATTTGTTACTGCAAGTGCTCAGCTCGCGGTTTAATGCGGACTTCTCTGAGGAATCAACGCTCATGTGCCAGCGGTACTTAACGCGAATCCAATCTTTTGCGTAGGTGCAATGAAAACCATTGCTCGGCGGCATCCATGAAGCTGGATCGCGGTCGCTTTTTGAACGGTTAGTTGATGCAGTAACGGCAATCAAACTCGGACCGAAACTTAAATCGTTTGCATATGCTTCACGTTGGCTCGAAGTCCATTTGCTTGCACCAGACTCCCATGCTTCTTTGAGTGGAACAAAATGATCAATATCTAAAGTGCCTGCATCAGTGATGCTCACATTGTCATAAACCGAAAACCATTTGCCGGTGTCGACTGTGCACCCACTAGAACTTGTGTATGTGACTCGCTTGGAAGTTTCTATCATCAAAACTTCTGCACGAGTGTCGCAGCCATCGCTATCAAAGTCTGACCAGTGGCGAAATAGTGCGCGGTCGTAGCTATAAGAGTTTTGTTCACTTTTCACAGTCAATAAATTAAGTAAAGCGGTAGCTTTAATTTTGCTGCCAGTAGATGGCGCTGCTTCAACAGGAGCGCCAAAAAGTGCTAAGACAAAAATAAACAGGGCTAAAGTAACAATTCGCCCCCCGCGATTTTTCATAACTCAAGACTAGCCCAAAAGAACTAGTTCCACAGTTTTTACGATCGTGAGTAATCCGCAGCTTTTTGAATTAAATCGTTATCGGGTGTAATTCCCGTATAGAGCGCAAACTGTTCCACCGCCTGCAAAGTCATAACAGATACACCAGAGATTATGTTTTTCCCTAACAAATTGGACAAAGTTAATAGTGGTGTGAACGCTGGCATAGCCACTACATCAAAAATAGTTTCAGCTTTTTCAATTAATTCTCTGGAGACAGGCAACAATAATTCGTCGCTACCACCAGCCATTCCGACTGGAGTGGCGTTGATGATCAAATCTGCTTCAACTTCAACACCGGACCACTCGAATCCGTATTGAGCGGCCAGTGCGCTACCAGCGTCTGCGTTACGAGAAAAAACTTTGCAGTTTTTGATTCCACAATCCGCGACTGCGGCAACAACAGCTTTTGCCATTCCCCCACTGCCTACAACCAATACAGATTTCTCTTCAGTGATTCCACTGGAAATTAAACGACTTCTCACAGCCGCAAAATCAGTGTTGTAACCACGCAATACACCGTCGGTGTTTACGATGGTGTTTACCGACTGAATGATTGATGCAGTTTGATCTAGTTCATCAATTAATGGAATCACGGTTTCTTTGTAAGGCATCGATACAGCCGCACCACGAATACCAAGTCCGCGAATACCAGCAACTGCCTGTTCAATGTCGACTGGCGCGAATGCTTTGTAAACAAAATCAAGATCTAGGGCGCGATACAAGTAATTGTGAAAACGAGTTCCAACATTGCTTGGTCTTGCAGACAGAGAAATGCAAAGAGTTGTGGACTTAGAGATTTCCCAACTCAAAACTATTAACGCCCTTTTTCGTATTCAGCGATTTGTGAAATTCGGCGATTGTGGCGTTCTGCATCGCTGTAAGGAGTTTCGATGAACGCATCAACAATTGCGTATGAAGTGGCTTGGTCGTGCATACGAGCACCAAGGCCAATCACGTTTGCGTTGTTGTGTTCTTTGCAAAGCTTCGCGATCTCAACGCTCCACGCAAGCGCGGCACGAATGCCTGGAACTTTGTTAGCTGCGATTTGTTCACCATTGCCAGATCCACCGATCACGATGCCAAGGCTGCCTGGTTCGCTAGCGACTGCTTCAGCGGCAGAAATGCAGAATGCTGGGTAATCATCTTCAGCGTCATATTCGAAAGCGCCGTGGTCAACCACGTCATGTCCTTTGGCACTCAAATACTCTGCAAGAGCATTCTTATATTCGAGGCCGGCATGGTCTGTTCCAAGATGAATACGCATGGGTGAATTGTGGCAGAGGGGTTTTGAATCCGAGGGGATACACCCCGCAAGGTTCGACGCTATGTGTGAGAATCGGGGCAGGAAAAGGCAACGACGCCAAGCAGAAAGGCCTCTTAGTGTCCACTGAGAATCTAACCCGTGAAGAGTGCGCCCTACGCGCATCAACCGTCAAAGTTTCAAACTACGAAATCCATCTAGACCTGACCAATGTGGCAAACAGCGCCAACTTTGGTTCTGTAACCCGAGTTTCATTCACCGCGAAGCCTGGTTCATCCACCTGGATTGATTTGATTGCCCCATCTGTTAACAAGGCAACTTTGAATGGAGTCGAACTTGATTCGTCAGCCTTCGATGGCACTCGCCTTCAACTGAATGGTCTTAAAGAAGACAACGTGCTTGTGGTTGATGCTGAATGTGCATACTCAAACACCGGTGAAGGTCTACACAAATTCACCGACCCAGCAGACAATGAGATTTACCTCTACTCACAATTCGAAATCGCTGACGCCCGTCGAGTATTCGCTTGCTTTGATCAACCGAACTTGAAAGCAACATACGAATTCACAATCGATGCACCAGCTCACTGGAAAGTTTTCAGCAACACATATGCAGAAATTTCAGAACTAGATAATGGCGCTCGCCACAAGTTTGCTGAAACAAAAGTTATGTCTACCTACATCACCGCAATCGTTGCTGGCGATTTCTTCGGTGTGACAGATTGGTATGCAGGTCAATTCGGCACCTACCCACTTGGCTGGTACTGCCGCAAGTCACTTTCAGAATTACTAGATCACGAAGAAATGTTTGAAACGACCAAACAAGGTTTTGAACAATTCGAAAAAGATTTTGGTGTTGGCTACCCATTCGAGAAGTATGACCAAATCATCGTTCCAGAATTCAATGCTGGTGCAATGGAAAACGCTGGTTGTGTAACTTTCTACGAGGGTGTTATCTACCGTTCACGTGCAACCGATCACGAACGCGAATTCCGTTCAAATGTCATCTTGCACGAAATGGCTCACATGTGGTTCGGAAATCTTGTGACTATGGAATGGTGGGATGACCTATGGTTGAACGAATCATTCGCTGAATGGGCTTCCTACTACGCAAACAACAAAGCAACTCGTTTTGATCAAGCATGGACTTCATTCATGGTTGACCGCAAGCTTTGGGGTTACCGCGAAGACCAGATGTCTGGCACTCACCCAATCTCAACCGACATGGTTGACCTTGACACAGTTGAAGTTAACTTCGACGGCATTTCTTATGCAAAGGGCGCTTCGACTTTGCGTCAACTTGTTGCATTCGTTGGCGAAGAAGATTTCCTTGCTGGCGTTTCTGCTTACTTAAAGAAGCACGCTTGGGGAAACACAGAACTAAAAGACTTGCTAACCGAACTAGAAGCAGCAAGTGGCCGTGACCTTTCTAAGTTCACCGACTCTTGGCTAAAGACATCAGGTGTTAACTTGCTAAAGCCTGAAATCGAATTGAATGCTGACGGTACATATAAGTCTGTTGCAGTTTTGCAGTTCCCACCACAGGAACCAGCAGGACTTGCACCTGAACTTCGCAAGCACCGCATCGCAATCGGTCTTTACAACAAGACTGCCGATGGATTGGTTCGCGTACAACAAGTAGAACTCGATGTTGAAGGAAAACGCACTGAAGTTGCTGATTTGGTTGGAGTAAAACAACCAGATCTACTTCTTCTCAATGACGATGACTTAACTTTCGCAAAGATTCGTCTTGACGAACGTTCACTACAGACTGCTGTCGAGAGTCTTGGAACAGTTCCAGATTCACTTGCTCGCGCATTGTTGATGTCTGCAGCTTGGGACATGACTCGTGACGCTGAAATGGGAACAACCGATTTCGTAAATCTGATTGAACGCGCATTACCTCTTGAATCGTTTATTCCAATTATTCAACGTGTACTTGTTCAGACTCGTACTGCTGGCCAGTTGTACTCAAATCCTGCAAACCGCGAAAAGAATATGCTCAAGCTTTCTGAAGCATTCTTAAATTGGATGCGCACACTTCCTGCCGGAAGCGATGCCCAGTTTGCGTCAGCGAAGAACTTCATCGCGATTGCTCGCACGGAAGATCAATTGAAGGTTCTTGAAGGGCTTCTAGATGGTTCAGTTTCAATTGATGGCATAAAGGTTGATGCTGATTTCCGCTGGATGCTGATTACTAGATTGGCAGCAAAAGGCCGTTTAGGTGAGGCAGAGATTGCGAAAGAAGAAGCATCTGATGAAACCTCTGCTGGAAAGCGCAATGCGGCTACCGCTCGCGCAGTTATCCCAACAAAGGAAAACAAGAAGCGAGTTTGGGATTCATTGTTAAACGATGATCTCTCAAACGAAATTCTTGGCGCAACTGTTGGCGGTTTCCTAGATATGGACAACCTCGAACTAAGCGTTGATTACATCAAGCCATACTTCGAAATGTTGCCAAAGCTTTGGGAATCTCGTTCAAACGAAATCGCTCAAACTTTGACCAATGGCCTCTTCCCTGCAATTCATATTTCGCAATCAACAGTTGATGCAGCGAATGAATTCTTAAAGAAGGATGAAGTGCCTTACGGTTGCAAGCGCCTTGTGGGCGAAGGCCGCGATGGTCTAGTTCGCGCACTAGCCGCTCAAGCTGCAGATAAGTAAAAGACAAATAAAAAGGGCCGGCGTGATGCCGGCCCTTTTTATTAAGAATCACTTCTGAACAATTATTTTTGAACCAGTTCAGAGTTTGGTTTTGGATTCCAGTTGTCACCAGTTTGTGGAGCTCCGTTTTTGCGCCATTTAGGAATAGACCACAAGAACCAGACAACTACCCACACGGTGGCAGGAGTAACAAAAAACCAGATAATCGTTTCAAGGGCTGAAAGTCCAGCGCCGGTTTCTTCACCTGCATCAGCCATGTTTGCAAATGCTGGCGATACTGAAGTGAAAAGTGAAACTAGAAGAAAATAAAAGAACTTAGATACGTACTTCATTTTGTTTTGCATTCCTTAATTCTATTTGCTTACCAATGGCGACGGTGTGTGACCGCTGCAAAGATTCGTTTAGCCATATTGGCGGTTTCAGTCTTCTCAACAAAATCTTCAAGAAGAAGTGGTGAGCCATCTCCGTAACAGGTTGGAACTCTCCAGTTTGGATATTCCTGATCAGTTCCTGGTTGGTTTTGTGCTCGCACATCTCCCACAATGTCTGGAACAGATACACCTAGAAGTCTCGCCTTTGTGTGGGCAAGCACACGGTGCATACCTTCTATCTTCGCTTCAACTGTAAGTGGTCGACTCCACGCAGTTTCATCCACGAAACCATTCGTGCGCAGGAAGGATTCCCACTTCGCCATGTTGTTTCGGTGATCAACCCAGAATTGAGCTGAATCTGAAGTGAACAAATTGAGCTCTTCTTTGATTCGAATATGTTCACCATCCATAAAACCAGCAGCTGGTGGAATGTCGTGAACCGAAACGGTGGCCATCGAAAGTTCTCGCCAGTTTTCTGGAGATTTCGGTTGACCATCTTCATCGTATTCAAACCAAGCAATGTTGGTTCCCATAATTTCGCGAGAAACTAAGTAATCCAAAATCCAAGGTTCTAAAGTTCCAAGATCTTCTGCAACTACGAAAGCACCCACTCGTTGAGCTTCTAGCGCCAAGATGCCAACCATCGCTTCGTGGTCGTACCAAACATAAGTTCCGTTTACTGCACTTTGTCCTTGTGGAATCCACCAAAGACGGAAAAGTCCAAGCGCGTGGTCAACGCGAATACCGCCAGAGTGCCGCAAGATGGTGCGCAACATATCTCGGAACGGGATGAAGGCTTGTTCAACCAATGCGTCCGGACGCCAAGGTGGTTGTGACCAGTCCTGACCAAGCTGAGTAAATGTGTCAGGCGGGCAACCCACGTTGATGCCTTGTGCTAGAACTGAATGTAAAGCCCAAGCGTCTGCACCTTCTGGGTGAACACCAACTGCTAAGTCATGCACAACGCCAGCAACCATACCGCTGTCTTTTGCAGCTTTTTGTGCGCGAGCAAACTGCTCATCGATTAGCCACTGAAGTTTTGCGTAGAAATCAATTCGCTTTGAAAACTTGTCTGTGTATTTCTTGATGTCTGAACTTTCTGGAGTGCGGATTCCTTCTGGCCAAGTTCCGTATGAGATTCCGTACTTCTCAGCGAATGCACACCATGTTGCAAACAAGCGCAGACCTTCGCCCTCTTGTTTCGCGTAAGCATCAAACTCTGCCTGACGTGCGCTGCTTAATTTGTCATCCAAAAGAATTTCTAGCGCTTCCTTTTTCGCGGTCCAAACGCGATCGCGATCTAGCAAATCTGGATTTAGATTCAGTTTAATTAGTGGCTCAGAAAGTTTTTCAATTTTAGCTTTGTTGCGAGAACTCAATGTTTGGTATTCCGCAATATCTTCAATGTGAAGATAAATTGGATTGAAGTAACGACGAGTTGCTGGCAAGTATGGAGATGGCGCCATTGGTGCCGAAACTTCTGCTGCATGCATTGGATTTACAAGCACGAATCCAGCACCCTGTGTTCCACCCCAGCTACCGAGAGTTCCAAGATCGTGCAGGTCACCGATTCCCCATGATTTGCGGGAACGAGTTGCATACATTTGAGCCATCAAGCCCCAAGTGCGACGGCCACGCATTTTTTCTGGAAGTTGTAATACGCGTGGAGTTACAACCAAAACTGAATCAGCTTGGAAGGCTTTGCGATTTGCGTCACCTTCAACAGTTGCGTGCAACGTATGCCAACCAAGTGGAAGATTTGTTGGGATTGCAAAAGTGGCTTCGCCAATCATTACACCATCAACACTGCGCGGTGCTACATACTTATCAATCTGACCAACCGGAACACGACCGCCCTCTTCAAGGTCCACCCAAACAACAACGGCAGCTCCGTCTGGAACGTGAACTGGAAATTGTTTCTCGATACCTTGAGTTGCGACTACAACAGATGGCAAAGTTTTGCGCCAAGGCCCGTTGTTAACTCGGTCCCACGCAGCGGCTCGACCTTGTGGAGTTTTTACATCAACACCAAGTGCACCAAGCACAATCTCGACTGTCTCGGCTGGAACATGGATGCGAGTGTTTGTGTCATCGATGTAATCAGTTGCGACGCGAAATGCCTTCGCAAGATCCAAAACTTCTTGAGTTGGAAGCACTTTTTCAGCCACGAGTTTCCCTTCGGTTGTAGTGCAAAGCGTAGAGCCTGGGGCAATCTCGCAGGTAGCCCCCTAAGAGTGGGCAGAGGTTAGGGTTGGGCATTGAAAGCACAAAGGAGCAGGCTGTGAACGCGTTACTTGCTGTTAAGAACATCTTCGAATCTTCAGCCACCTTTTTGAAATGGTTCCTTGGCGATCCACTGTCCATTTCTGTGACCCTTGTCAGCGCTGTAGTCCTCAACTTCGTCGTCACCCGTGGCATTAAGCGAGGGGTCCGTAAAGCAGCGCAATCGGCACAAAAGGAACGTTTAGGTTCAGCTCGTAAGAATGCTCGCACCCACGAACTAACCGACATCCTGATGGGTGAACGCCGGGAACAACGTGCAGAGGCAATTGGTCAACTTCTAAAGAGCGCCGCCCAAATCATGATTTGGGGAACAGCGGTTCTGTTGGTTCTCACTCGCCTCGGTGTTGATGTTGGTCCGCTACTTGCAAGTGCTGGCGTGGTTGGTGTGGCTCTTGGTTTTGGCGCTCAAACTTTGGTCAAAGATTATTTGGCTGGCATCTTCTTAATTATTGAAGATCAGTTCGGTGTTGGTGACATGGTTGATCTTGGTGTCGCAATTGGAACTGTCGAAGAAGTGACATTGCGCGTTACTCGTTTGCGCGATTTGTCTGGCGTGGTTTGGTACATCCGCAATGGCGAAATCATTCGTGTAGCTAACCGTTCACAAGGTTGGACAATGGCATCGGTTGAAATTCCAGTTGCATACGACGAAGACATCGATCGCATCCGCACAATTGTTGAACAAATCGCAAGCGATATGGATGAAGACCCAACTTACGACGACATGCTTCTGGGGCGACCTGAATTTGCTGGTATCGAATCTGTTTCTGGTGAAGCGGTGTTCATCAAAGTGATTGCAAAAGTTGCACCACAACAACAAATGACTCTTGCTCGTGCATTGCGCGAACGCATCAAAAACTCTTTCGACGCAGCTGGTGTTCGAGTTCCAGTTTTAACCCGCCCTTACCCAACACCTGGCACTCCGCCAGTTCCGCCGCGCTAATGACTGAAGATTTTTACGAACGTGTTGGCGGAGAAGAGTTCTTCACTTCGCTAGTCAGAGATTTCTATGCAGGTGTGGCAAACGACGAAGTCCTGCGACCGATGTATCCCGAGGCTGACCTTGAACCTGCAATCAGACGATTGACTCTCTTCCTAATGCAATATTGGGGCGGGCCAGGAACTTATTCCGAAGAACGCGGTCACCCACGCCTTCGAATGCGTCACGCACCTTTCCCTATCGATGCAATCGCTCGCGATCACTGGCTACAACACATGATGGCTGCAGTCGAGAAACAAGAAATGGCTGCAGATTTACATGAAGAACTGGTGAATTACTTAGTGCAGGTAGCGCACTTCTTAGTGAACGAAACTCCTAAGGAGATTTCGGCACTAAACCGAGATCGCAAACTTAATTAATTACCTAGCAAGTATTTATTTAACAACTCTAAGTTTTGTCTTTTTAGGACGGGCGTCGAAATAAATCTGCCCACCCGGAGTTGAAAGACGTTTCCAGCCATCAACATTTTCAAAATTGGCTTGCGCGTTTGGATGAACAAGGAATCCAAGTTGTCGAGCAATGTGGATACAGCGCAAAGGAATACCTGATACAACTTTTCCTTGCCATACTTGATTTGCAACGAAGTCACGCATTTTGTCATCAGCTTTTGGAAACATCGAAATTTGTTCGTGATATTCAGCAATAACTTTTTCGATAGATTCATTGAGAATGCCGCAAGTGATTTTTTCACCCGGAATCCATTTAGAACTCGGTGGCAATTCCGCGTACTCAAGCAGTAGGCCTAAATCATCTGGCAATGCATAAGTACGTACTCGATTTGTTTCGTTAACACTTGAAAGATCGCCCAAGATGTCTCGCATGCGTCCAGCCATCACAACACAATCAACCGCGATTGCAGGTTCACTCGCAAGAGGGATGGCAATGAAAGCCAAACAATCAATTGGAGTTCTGCCCCAAAAACCAGCAACTTTTCCGCGGGTTTGGATTCTTACTGTTGCAGAGGGATTCCATCGAGTCAGATTGCGCAAAAAGCCAGCAAGGTGAACTGCCTCTTCGTACTTAAGCTCGATTGGAGATTGCAACGCCATGCCCGAATTGTGACCCAGCGCTAGTTAAAGCGCATTTCGGCTGTATTTCTAGAGTTTCTCCAGCGCCTGGCGAATGTGGTCTGGAATACGAACTACTGAATCAGCCTTCACATCGAAGGTAACCATGACGGTCGATGCCTTGGCGTAAATCAATCCGTGGCCATCTGAAATCTCATAATTTAGGTCGTAAGAAGCGCCACCAATTTTAGAAACAAAAACTTCAACCGTGATTTCGGTTGCTTCCATTGGAATTGGTTTTAGGTAATCGATTTCTTGGTGCGCAACCACGTGACCAATATCGGCTAAGTCAGTTTTGGATACCTGCATCTTGTCGACAAGCGAAACTCGAGCATCCTGCATGAACTCGAAGTACCTGACATTGTTGACGTGACCTAAAACATCAAAGTCATTCCACCGAAGTGGAATAACTTTGAGCAGAGCATTCATTAGTCGCGAGTCAACTTGCGGTAGGTAGCACGATGCGGACGAGCAGCTTCGACACCAAGACGTTCAACTTTGTTCTTTTCGTATGACTCAAAGTTACCTTCGTACCAGAACCATTGGCTATCACCTTCGTAAGCCAAAATGTGAGTTGCGATGCGATCTAAGAACCAGCGGTCGTGCGAGGTGATTACTGCACAACCTGGGAATTCAAGCAATGCGTTTTCGAGTGAACCAAGAGTTTCAACATCGAGGTCGTTTGTTGGTTCGTCAAGAAGCAAAAGATTTCCACCTTGCTTCAAAGTCAAAGCAAGATTCAAACGGTTTCTTTCACCACCAGAAAGCACACCGGTCTTCTTTTGTTGATCGGCGCCTTTGAAGCCGAATGCTCCAACATATGCACGAGATGGCATTTCAACCTGACCAACTTTGATCCAGTCCAAACCATCAGAAACAACTTCCCAGACTGACTTTTCTGCATCGAGACCTGCTCGACTCTGGTCGACATAAGAAAGCTTTACGGTTTC
>JBDKLK010000004.1:0-20812 GCA_039795655.1 Actinomycetota bacterium | reverse complement strand
TTAGATTCCGAATCTTTTCGACGCCAGAAGAAAACGCATCAGTCGCAAGCGCATATGAGGAATCGGAATTCAAACCCCAAACTTCACCCGCGCGCATTCCTGAAATTGCTAAACGAGTTCCTTGGGTATGCGAATCCGCATCACCCACGTGGAAAATCGGCATGACGGACTCCAGTGGTAAATCGTGGACGACCTGCGAGGTCGTTATGGTCACTCACGCTAGCGAATACTCCGCTCTCACGCAAGAACCTCGGCACTGATGGATCTCCGTCTTCACCTTGGTTATCACCATGTTCAATGACCACTAATCCGCCAGGTTTCAACAAAACTTTCGCCGCTGCAACGATTGCACCGATAAAGTCCATGCCATCTTCCCCGCCAAATAATGCAACATGCGGTTCATACTGAAAAACTTCTGGGTCACGCGGAATTGCAGCCGCCGGAATGTATGGCGGATTTGCAACGATTACATCCACCTTGCCAGCCAGAGATTTCAGCTCGCGCGTTTCACATCCGCGCACATCATCTTTGATCAAACTAATTGTCGAACCATTCATCGCAATCTCAGCCGCATACTTGCGAACATTCGCTTGGCCATAATTAAAAGCATCTTCATAAAACTCGAGCGCGTGAACCTGACTGCAAGGAATCTCCATAGCAAGCGAAACACTCATTGCCGCCGAACCACTACACAAATCAACAATCACGGGTTCAGGCACATCGCGCACAAAACTAATTGCTTTATCAACCAACAACTCAGTCTCTGGTCGCGGAATCAAAACCCCAGGACCAACCTGCGCTTCAATTCTTCGAAACGGTGCGAGCCCAGTCAAATGTTGCAACGGAACTCGGGCAGATCTAAAACCTAAAAACTGAATAAACTCTTCAAGCTGCTCATCGTCCACAGAATCGCGAATCAACAACGCAGTGCGATCACATTCCAAAACGTGACACAACAGTATCTCTGCATCAACTCGCGGCGACGGAACTCCCGCTGCTTTCAACTGCTCTTCAGCAGCTCGCAAAACGTTTCTAACAGCCTCAGCCATTAGTTATGCACTCGCTCCACCAGCATCAGCAAGACGTGCAATCTTGTCTGCTGCAATCAAGGTGTTGACCATGTCATCTAGATCGCCATCAAGAACTGCATCAAGATTGTGTGCTTTGTAATTAACACGGTGATCACTAATGCGGTTTTCTGGGAAGTTGTATGTACGAATGCGTTCTGAACGGTCAACAGTTCTAACCTGTGATTTACGTGATGCAGAAGCTTCTTTGTCACGCTCTTCTTCAGCGTGCTGAATCAAACGCGCGCGCAAAATACGCATTGCACTTTCTTTGTTTTGCAGCTGCGACTTCTCATTCTGGCAAGAAACCACAACACCTGTCGGCAAGTGAGTGATTCGAACCGCAGAGTCAGTGGTGTTAACTGACTGACCACCTGGACCTGAAGAACGGTAAACGTCGATACGCAAATCTTGGTCGCGAATTTCAATGTCGATATCTTCGGTTTCTGGCAAAACTAAAACACCAGCGGCTGATGTGTGAATACGTCCCTGACTTTCAGTCACCGGAACTCGTTGCACGCGGTGCACGCCACCCTCGAACTTCAACATGTCGTAAGGAGAAGTTCCTGGCTCTGCCACACCTTTTGATTTAACCGCAATCGAAACATCTTTATAGCCGCCCAAATCAGATTCTTCGGCATCCAGAATTTCGGTCTTCCAGTTGTGGCGTTCTGCCCATCGCAAATACATGCGCATCAAATCGCCGGCGAATAAGGCGCTCTCTGAACCACCTTCACCGCTCTTGATTTCCAAAATCACATCAGAACCATCTAGTGGATCTCTCGGCAACAACAAATCATTCAAACGATCTTCCAAAGTAACTCGTTCTTCATCGAGTCGTGTTACTTCTTCAGCGAAACCAGAATCTTCGGCCGCCAACTCTTTCGCCGCTGCAATGTCATCAGCAATCGCAATCCAGCGTCGGTAAGTTTCAATAATCGGGCGAAGCTGCGCGTGACGTTTACCCAACTTGCGCGCCGCATTCTGGTCAGCGTGAATTGCAGGATCCGCCAACTTGCCTTCGGCCTCGACGTATTCGTCTTCTAGACCTTTAACGCTTTCAAACATCACATTCTCGATTCACTGAAAATAACAAAAACGGGCGTAGCCGTGGAAAGCCCACAGCAAACGCCCGTTTAAAGTCGCTAGTTAGATTTGGTTCCGAAACGCTTTTCGAATTTCGCTACACGTCCACCAGTGTCAAGAATCTTCTGCTTGCCTGTGTAGAACGGGTGGCATGACGAGCACACGTCAGCGTTGATAACGCCACTCTTTGCGGTGCTGCGAGTCGTGAATGTATTGCCGCAAGTGCAAGTCACTGTGGTTTCAACATAGTTTGGGTGAATGTCTGCCTTCATGGCTGACTCCTTTGGTTTCGGGCTTATCCAGACCTGAGATCCCCAGGGCGCCGGACAGCGGGCGAAGTATGCCAAAAACAGGCCTTCAGAGCGAAATCGCTCTCAAACACCATCAATATTTCCTAGCTAAATCCGGCCCGATCTGGAAAGCTGCGGGAATGGGGATGATAGAAGAAGAACTTCAAAGGCGCTTAGACCTTTGGGATGAACTTTGCAAAAGTGACACCAGTCATCTTGAAGCTCAAACAATTCGCGACTTAGGGATTTATTCTGGCGCCGCAGGCGTCTATTGCAATTTTGCACTAACACGACAAATCGTCCCTGAGACGGGTTTAGTCGTAAGCATCATGCACACAGGTCGCCACTACACCGACGTCTTAAACGATGAAGAACTCATTTATGACTTCCCAAAAACAAGTCGTTCTGATAATCACGACCGCAACGAAATTTCAGCCTTAGAAACTTGCTTCTTACTAAATATGCCAATCTTTGTTATTTCTCACACGAACAACGGGAAAAGAAATGTCTCACTCGGGCGAATAACCGGATTTAATCGTGAATCTGAATGCTGCATTGTCCAACTCGATTACTTTGCAATTCCGAGGTTGCCTGAAGCGTTGCCATTGAATACCTTTCAACCGATTATCGATCGAAGAGTAGATGAAGTTACAGCAAAAAGAATTGAACGAGATCCGCTTTTCAAATTCAATGCACTGGCGAGGTATCACGGGAAGTGCGTAATTTCAGATATTTCTGTTAAGAGGATGTTAGATGGCGCACACGTCATTCCAGTGCAGAAACAAGGCACTGATGATCCGAGAAACTCTCTTCTGTTATCCGCTTCCCTGCACAGAGCTTTCGATGGAAATTTGTGGTGTGTAGAACCTGAATCACTTCAGATATTTGTTAGAAAAGCTGGTCCAAGTGCGAATGAAATGAAAATTGATAGGAAAGATTTACGCCATCTAGAAAATCCACCTGATTCAAAGGCATTGGAAATCAGATGGGAAATGTTTATCGAAGCAACAAATAATCACATTGCCAAGATTGCCTAAATTAGAAGTCTAGATACTTTCGCCTCGGAAAATGTTGACCTTATGCCATTCAACATGCTTTTCAGCCGGTAAAACCGTTCCGCTTCTTGGTTTGAGTTTTACATCTAACAACTCATAGATTCTTTTGCCTGATTCAGTTACAGCAGAGAAAGTTTTTGAGACGGTTAATGTTTCAGGATCTTTAAAACCAATGACTCCACGATCAAGTAAACGATGATGTAAAGAACACAGCGCTAAACCATTGTCCATTTCGTCAGGCCCATCTTGGTTAAACCAGCGTACGTGAGCCGCATCTATACCTACAGGCGCATTATCGATTTTTCCATCGTAACCACAGAATGCGCATTGAGATTCCCACGCTTGGAGAATTTTCGCTGGCCATTGAGAATCCCGTTTCTTTGCTGGATCTAAAAGTATTTCGCGTGGTGCAGAAAAAAGAATTTCTCGTGAATCAAACCCGACTGCTGTTAATACATCTTCATAAAACGAATCTGAGAATGCAGCAGCAAGAATTTGCCGAATCACTTCATTTGTCAATTCATAATTATTTAGTAATTCTGCTTCGATAGAGCTCGTCAATTTGCCAACTGGATTTTCGCGACGGACTTCTGAAATGTTGGAGTCTGCGTCAAGAATGGAATTAATCTCCCAAATTCCATCGTTTTTCAACCGGAAAAATGGATTGAGCGCATTTATTTTCGACTTATTGTTGAATTGTTCAATCAATGATTCTAGTTTTGAAGAATCCTCATTCCAAGTAACTGCAGAGGATTGGGTTTCTCTCAGCTTTCGCAATGCTAGCAATAAAACTAGATACTTATGAGGTTTAACAAATTCTTTTTGAACATTCGGGCGAATAGCAAGAATCTGTTTAATTATGTCGCTCAAAAATCCCCCTATAAAAACTAGCGATTAACGATTTTGCGGGCTTTGGTTTCGAAGACGCTGGAATATTCGCTTGCGCTGAAATCTCCAAGAACGTATTTCTTGCCGGCAATTCGGTCTGCTGACATTGGATCGGTTGAAGTTAGGTTCTGAAGCTGGTCCGCAATGTTTGAGAAATCTTTTTTGATCACGTAGGTGTAGTTGCTCAGCGGGAATTGCTTGCGGAAATCTGCTTCGTCATCAAGTGAGCAGAACATTGCGATTGGTTTCTCTGTGTAGAGGTAATCGGCTGGCACAGATGAAACGTCGGAAACAAGAGCATCTGATTTATTGAAGCACTCGAATAGAGACCACTTCTTTTCGGCGGTGTCGCCGAAGATGTGCTTGTCTTTTTCGCCGCGGGATTTGTTTGCTTCGGCAAGGAGTGACTGGATGTTGCGGATTTCTGCTGTACTGGCTTCGTCTTTGTAAGAGTATGGATGCGGGCGGAAAATGATTCGTGAGCCGGCTGCGATTAGGTTCTTAACGATTTCATCGCCCTTGTGAAGTGATGAGTAGTTGGAGTCCGAGAACATGCCGGTCCAGGTTGGCGCGTAGAGAACTGTTGGTGATTTTGTTTTGCTGATGTGGTCGGTTGCGACATCGACGCCTTCGATTTGTGGGCGGCCGACAATTTGGAATTGCTCGCGCGAGACCACTACCCCATTGTCTGCGTAGCGTTTGATGGCAGCTTCACCGGCAACGAAGATGTGATCAAACATGCGGGTTACTTTGGAGAATGAAGCGGCTTTGTCGCTTTCGCCGTGGAGAAGTTGGATGTGCTGGAGCTGGCCGAAGCGAACCATCTGTCCGTTGCGCTGGCCGTTGTTAACATAGAAAACCGTGGTGAGGCTGTCGAGAGCTGCAGTGATTTCGTCAATTAGTGCAAGGCCAGGCAAAACAACTATCGGACGTTTGGTGGCGCGCTTGATTTCTGGGAAATCAGTGTTTCGCTGACGCAAAATGATGATGAAGTCTTCACCGATTCGCTCAAGGTATGGCAACCACATTTTTACTTGGTAAGCGGATGCTGGTGGGGCGTCAAAATGGAGTGCAAATTTAGGCTTGTATTTCTTGAGGCCTTCAATAACACTTTCCACGTAATCTTCACGAACGTTTTCGAGCCAAGAAACAATTTTTCTGACGACGAAGAATGGAATCAGTGAAATAACCGCGACGAAGTTTCGAGAGTTACCTAAATCAAGGTTTGCAATTTCGATTGCTGGGATGGTGTACATACCTAACAAAAGAAATAGCGTGATTATGAATGCGCGCTTTGCTTTAGCAGAATGCGATCCGCTTGATTTAGTCTCAAGGTGATACAGAATCTCTTTGTTAAAAGTGTAAATTCGTTTTAAGTAGCTGAACTGGAAATAAAGAGTTCCAAGAACCTGAGGCACGAGCACAAGAAGAACTGTGCTTGGGAATAGTTCCCAGATGAAAAAAGTGCCGAGCAGAATTACTAGGAATAGCACTCCACGCAAACCCATTCCGAAGAAGAATCGTGAACCGAGTTTGTTTTCAAGGTTTACTAGTGCGGAGTTCAGTTTTCCTAACATCGGTTTCGCTTCGCTTTTTCTTTTTTTCTTAGCGGCGAACGACGATGTTTGTGGTGTCGAGTGCAAGACCAGGCTTTGAGGTCACGTGACGAATGATTTCCGCTACGTCATGTGGCTGCATGATTGTGCTTGGATCTTCGTCTGGTGCAAGAGTCTTACGTAAGTCGGTTGCGCAACGGCCCGGAGAAATGCAGACCACGTCAGTGCCGAAGAAACCGAGTTCTTCTTTCATAACTTGGCTCATGTTGATCATCGCAGCTTTTGATGCGCCGTAAGTGAGCCAACCAGAACGGCCAGTCATACCTGCAGTTGATGCGACGTTGACGATGGTTTTTGGAAACTTCATTTGTGAAAGCAAACCCTGCACGATGCGGAATGGTGCGTAGAGGTTTACCTGCATTGTGGTGCGGAAATCTGCCATGTCGATTTGTTGAATCGGTTCTGGTTTTGTGAAACCGGCGTTGTTGATCAACACATCAACGTTTGGATGGTTAGCAGCTAGTTCGTCAAGAAAACTTTCGACATCGCTTTCGACTGCGAGGTCGTAGCCGTACTTTGTGATTTTGATTCCGCGCTTGTTTAGCTTCTGAAGTTCTTTAAAGCTGTCATCAGCGTGTGAAGAATTGCGGGCAACCAAAATCAGTTCGGTTGTTTCTGCGTCTTTTTCTAGAAACTCGATTGCGGTCGCAAGACCGATGCCACGAGAAGCCCCCGTAATTAGAACGGCTTTACTCATCCCGATCATTCTCCTTGCGGAACATGTAGTTTGCTAGTTTCAAATCAAATGGTGTGGTGATTTTGAAATTGGTTTCTGGGCCGTTGATGAAAGCAACTTCAAAACCTGCGACTGCAACAAGTGTTGCATCTTCGGTGAAGACGATGCTGTTTTGTTTTGCGTAGTCGTGGGCGGCGCGCAAGTCTGAGGTTTCAAATTTCTGCGGCAACTGGATGTTGCGAAGTTTGTCGCGTTCTAGGCTGCCAGTGATTTTGCCGGTTGCTGGTTCTACTGGCGCAACAGTGAACGGGATTGGCAAAGTCAAAGAAACGTTCTTTGATGGGCAGTCGATTAGCAACTGGAAGTCTTCTGGTGAAACGAATGGGCGGGCCGCTTCGTTGATGATTACGCGAGGTGTGGTCACGTGTTCAAGCATCAGTGCAACGGATGCGTGGCGAGTGTCGCCAGCTTCGACGAATTGCACAGGCTTGGTGATGGCGTAGTCGGTAACGATTTCGCGCACTTTGTCGAGAGAGCCGTCTGGGTAGTTGATGATGATCTTTTCGATGGCATCAACCTTCTGCATTGCCAAAAGGTTGTAGGCAAGGATTGGGATACCGTTCAAGTTCAGGAATTGCTTTGGCTTGTTAGCGCCAGATCGGGTGCCGAAGCCACCGTTAAGCAAGATGGCTGTGATGCCCTGAGAACTCATGAAACGCCTCTCTGTTGGGTGCGCGTAGGAGCAAACCCTACCCAACCCGCGCAGTTAGACTTCGGCTCGGCGGGCTCTTCAAGCGAAGGATTTAGGTAAGTGGCAGAAAAGCTGATTATTCATGCCGGATTCTTTAAAACTGGCACCACAAACCTTCAGTCCTCTCTTCATGCCTCTCGCGAGACTCTCCTAGAGAACAACATTCTTTACCCCGTCATCACATCGGGCAGCGGCGGTCGAATCACTGGCCAACACCGCGCGGCATGGGCGCTCAAAGGCAGAGTCTGGGGTTGGGAAAATTCTGGCGGCACCACCATCCCGATTAAGGTCTGGAAAAAACTAGCCAAGAACGTAAATCAATATTCTGGAACTGCTGTTCTCTCATCTGAATTCTTGTCCGAACTTACCGATGAAGAAGTTTCGGTGATGAAAGCGGATTTGGAATTCAAAGATGCAAGAATTGTTTTCACCATTCGCCCGTTGGTCAAAATGCTGCCATCTCAGTATCAGCAATCCCTGAAATACGGTATGCGACTTAGCTATGAAGAATGGCTACAAAGAGTTTTACAAGGAAGTGCAGAGTTTGTTCAATGGCGAACCTTCTGGCTGCGGCATGACCATCCAGCAGTAATTAAGAGATGGGTAGACAATTTTGGTGCCGAAAATATCTCGCTGATTGTGGCTGACGAAAATCATCCAGAGTTTATTTACGATTCATTTAACGATCTATTACAACTTCCTGCTCACACGCTTAAGAAGATTGAAAGCAGCGCCCTGAATCGATCTATGTCATGGGAAGAAATTAACCTGCTATTAGCTTTAAATAAAAAGTACAACAAAGATTTAGGCTGGCAGAACTACTCCATCATGGTTCGTGATGGCTACATCAAGCAACTTACTGATTCTCCTCTGACGAGAGATCACGAGAGACTGCTAACTCCTGAGTGGGCAATCGATCTTGCTAAGGAAATCACATTAAGAAACATTGAGCTTCTAAATGGAATGGGCATCGAGATTAAGGGAGATTTGGAATCTCTCGCAACCGCAACAATTCCTTCTGGAACGAACGTTGTGCAGGACAAAATTGACTTGGACTTTGCAGCTGAGGTCATGCTCTCTCATACGCAGTCAAACCTGATTAAGTATTTCGGTTTCAAAGAATTGTCGGAAGAGTTTTTCAGACGCTTAGACAACAGTGCAGATAGTCGCATCAGAATTGTTTTGGTAAAAATACTTAAGAAATACTTGAAAAGCAGATAGGTAAATTCCAATGGCCAAAAGAACCATCATCCATCCAGGTTTCCCGAAGTCGGGAACAACGGCGCTTCAAGGCAGCCTGGCTAATTGCATTCCGGATCTTGCAAGCCAAGGAATTGTTTTCACTCCACAAACAAACAATTCTCACCACCGAAGCGCATGGGCAGTAACAGGTTTCGTATTTGGCTGGCCTGGTAAAGGTGGAACCACTTACCCAATGTCTATTTGGGACAAGTTCAGCAAACAAATTCGCAATGAGAAAGAAACCTCGCTAATCACATCTGAGTTTTTTACTGGTGCAAAGCTTGATGCAATCAAGAAAATCAGAGAAGACCTCGGGGAAAGTGATTACGTTGTAGTTTTCACAATTAGACCGTTTGCACGAGTGCTGCCTTCTAGATATCAGCAATCACTTAAGAAGGGTCTGACGCTTACTTACAACGAGTGGCTCCAGCGACTATTTGATCCTGCAGCAAAAGATGTACTGGTTATCGATTACGCAGGAAAAGTTGGTCAATGGGCTAGCGTTTTTGGGAAAGAAAACGTTCGTTTGGTAATCACGGATGAATCAAATCCAGACATGCTCTACCGCAGATTTGAAACTGCAACTTCTATCAAGCAGAACACATTGAAGCCTGCCAAGAATGAGCGGTTAAATCGTTCGCTAACAATTTCTGAAGTAGAAATTTTGCGTCAAGTTAACCTGATGAAACCAGATTCATGGAAGTGGCCTAAATATAAAGAATTTGTGCGTGCAAATTTCGTACAGCACCTAAGTGACTCCCCTTCTAAATTCCCAGGTGACAAGAAACTCGAATTGCCATCTTGGGCAGATGAAGCATTGGCTCCATATGCACACCAACAAATCCAAGCGTTCAAAGATTTAGGAATTGAGATTCTTGGTGATCTAGATTCCTTGTACACCCCAAGCACTACAAAAGTTGATGTTCCGGATATGAGCCTGGTTCCAGTTGAAATTGCTGCAGACATAATCCTGCACCTTTCATCTTTCCAAACGCTAGATCGCGCATCAACTCGCAAACTCATTTCAGAACTTGGTGTCCGACTCGCGAATAGCGACAAAGCAGCAGTCAGACCTCTCGGAAAAATAATCAAGAAACTCGTATAAATAAAAAAGTCCTGGATTTCTCCAGGTCTTTTTTATCGGTTCTATCAGGAGTAATCCTGCTCGTTAGTTCCCATTGCTTGATCAGGTGTGGTTTTTTGAACCTGAAGTAGGAACTCGAAGTTGGTTTTGGTTTCTTTCAACTTGTTAAGCAGAAGTTCGATAGCTTGTTGGTTGTCGAGGGCATGAAGCACACGACGAAGTTTCCAAACAACTTTAAGTTCGTCTGCAGCCAGAAGAATTTCTTCACGACGTGTACCAGATGCTTCGATGTCGACAGCCGGGAAAATGCGACGGTCAGCAATTCGGCGATCTAGCTTCAACTCCATGTTGCCAGTGCCCTTGAACTCTTCGAAGATAACTTCGTCCATGCGGCTACCGGTTTCAACAAGCGCGGTCGCAAGGATGGTTAGTGAACCACCGTTTTCGATGTTGCGAGCAGCACCAAAGAATTTCTTAGGTGGGTAAAGAGCTGCTGAATCCACACCACCAGAAAGGATGCGGCCTGATGGTGGTGCAGACAAGTTGTATGCGCGACCAAGACGAGTCATTGAGTCCAGCAGCACAACTACGTCGTGACCCATTTCAACCAAACGCTTTGCGCGTTCGATTGCTAGTTCAGCTGCGAGAGTGTGTTCTTCTGCAGGGCGGTCGAAGGTTGAAGCTATAACTTCACCTTTGACAGTGCGCTGCATGTCGGTAACTTCTTCTGGACGCTCATCCACGAGAACTACCATCAAATGAACTTCTGGGTTGTTTTCAACGATTGCGTTTGCAATTTGTTGAAGCACGATTGTTTTACCAGCTTTCGGTGGAGAAACAATCAGACCACGTTGACCCTTACCAATTGGCGCAACCAAATCAATTACGCGAGTGGTGAGATTTTGTGGTTGAGTTTCAAGACGCAAACGTTCTTGCGGGTAAAGCGGGGTTAGTTTGTTGAAGTCAACGCGACCGCGTGCTGTTTCTGGATCTTGACCGTTAACGGTGTCGACGCGAACCAGTGGGTTGAACTTCTGACGCGGCTTGCCGTCTTGTTCGTTTTCTTTTGGTTGACGAACGAGCCCTGTTACTTGGTCACCCTTGCGAAGTGCGTACTTCTTAACAAGACCTAATGAAACGTAAACATCGTTTGGTGAAGGCAAGTAGCCAGTGGTGCGAACGAATGCGTATGAATCAAGAATGTCCAAGATACCTGCGACCGGAATGGTTACTTCGTCTTCACCGATTTCGTCATTGTTGCGGCGGTCGCGACGGTTGTTGCGATCGAAGCGACCACGACGGCGGTCGAAACCACCTTCGCGTTCACCATCACCGTTTGATTCGGTTTCAGTTTCTGCAGATTCACCATCGTTGTTGCGGTCGTTGTCACGCGGACGTTGACGTTCGCGACGATCACCGCGTTCTTGACGTGGTTCATCTGAATTCTTTGCAGCACCTTGTGGGCGACTTGAGCGTCGTGCACCAGCTTGTGCTTTTGAGATTGCTTTGACTAGCTCATCTTTTTTCATTGCAGATGCGCCGTCGATTTTTAGGCTTGCAGCCAATTTCTTTAGTTCGGGCAACTTCAGATCGTTAAGCCCTGCTTTGGTCTCGCTCAAGCGATTTACCTTCCAAGTGATTTGATTTTTGTCCGCCCGCACAGATTTTCATTTTGGGAGAATCTTTTGGGAGTTTTGGGATTGTGTTTGCCGAGTTTCCGGACTACCCCAAACGGAGTGGGTAAACCATAGCAAAGTTGGGGTTGAGGTCTAAGTAGCCGGGGTGGTTTTAGCTATTTAGAGTTACTTGGTGAGCGCCAACACTCGAAATTCCGAGCTGAATAGTTTCAAAATCATCGCCAGCAATCTTTGCAATTTCTTCTGAGACAAACCCAGTGGTGAGAACTAAAACTGTTGGACCGGCACCTGAAATAACTGCGGCATGTCCTTTGTTGCGCAGCTTTGTCATCAATGCATGTGATTTCGGCATCGCGCTCTTTCGAGCGTTTTGGTGAAGCTTGTCTTCAGTTGCTGTCATCAAAAGTTCTGGATGTTCAGTGATTGCTGAAACTAGAAGTGCTGAACGGCCAGCGTTGAAAGCTGCATCTTCGTGTGCAACATTTTCTGGCAACAAGCCGCGGGCTTTTTTGGTTGCAACTGCTGTTGAAGGAATGCAAACCACTGCGCGCAGATCGCGATGCGGTTTTAGTTGTAGGGCTTGCGCGTTCTCTTGACCGCCCCAAGCGATGGTGAAACCACCGAGCAAAGTCGCAGCCACATTGTCTGGATGCCCTTCGATTTCGCTAGCAAGTTTGAGTGCAGCTTCGTTAGACAAAATCTGTTCGCCGCCAACGACGAGTGAACGAGCCAAAACAATTCCGCCAACGATTGCGGCAGAAGATGATCCAAGTCCGCGCCCGTGTGGGATTTGGTTTGCTGAAACAATTGCAAGACCTTTTGGTTTCTCGCCCATTGCTTCGAAAGCAATCATCATTGATTTTGCGATTAAATGTTTGCCATCGCGTGGCAGTTCGTCAGCACCTTCGCCTGCAATATCAATTTCGATTGTCGGTTCGTCAAGAATTTGCGCAATAACTTCGTCGTACATATCGAGCGCAAGACCAGCAGCATCAAATGCTGGTCCGAGGTTTGCTGAAGTTGCTGGAACTCGAACGCGAACTGGAGCGGCTTTGAAGTTTAGAACTGGCGCACCAGATTTTGCTTTTGCCATTACAGACCAATCGCTTTCACTGCTGCATCGACATCAACCGGCACGACAATCGGGTCTTTCGCGTTTTGCAAAGCCCATTGAGTGTCTTTCAAACCATTACCAGTTACGGTGCAAACAATCTTCAAACCTTTATCCACTTTGCCTGCTGCGTGAAGTTTGAAAAGACCTGCGACTGATGCGGCAGATGCTGGTTCTACGAAAACTGCTTCGCGACTTGCCAGGAAATGGTAGGCCGCAAGAATTTCTTCGTCGCTAACCATGTCGATCAAACCGTTTGAATCATCGCGTGCAGCAAGTGCTTGTTGCCAAGATGCTGGATTGCCAATTCGAATTGCAGTTGCAATTGTTTCTGGATTTTCGACGACGTGACCGCGGACAATCGGCGCAGCACCTTCAGCTTGAAAGCCCCACATTCGTGGCGTCTTGGTTGCAACTTTGTCGTTCTTGTATTCGACAAAGCCTTTCCAATATGCAGTGATGTTGCCGGCATTTCCAACAGGAAGCATATGGACGTCTGGCGCATCACCTAATGCGTCAACGATTTCAAACGCTGCAGTTTTTTGACCCTCGATGCGATCTGAGTTGACGCTGTTTACCAATGCTATTGGATGATGTTCAGCCATGTCGCGCGCCATCTTTAAGCAGTCGTCAAAGTTTCCTTGAACCTGAATGATTTTTGAACCTTGTACAACCGCTTGAGCAAGTTTGCCCATTGCAATTTTGCCTTCAGGAATCAAAACAACTGAAGTCATACCCGCTTTAACTGCATAAGCAGCTGCGCTTGCAGAAGTGTTTCCAGTTGAAGCGCAAACAACTGCTTTAGCACCAGCTTCTGCAGCCTTTGAAATTGCAACAGTCATACCGCGATCTTTGAAAGAACCGGTTGGGTTTGCACCTTCAACTTTTAGCCAAACTTCCGCACCAACTTTTTCGCTGATGTTGCAAGCGTAAACAAGTGGCGTGCCACCTTCACCCAAAGAGACGATTGGAGTTTTGTCGGTGATTGGCAAACGATCTTTATATTCGTGAATCAATCCGCGCCAAGGTTGTGACATTAGTTTGCACTTCCTTCTACGCGCATCACGCCAACAACTTCGCGTACAGCACTTAGTGATTTCAAATCTGCAAGAGTCTGGGATAGTGCTTTGTCTGAAGCTTGGTGGGTGCGAACCAAAAGGTATGCGGCATCGCCATGACCATCTTGTCGCACAACTTGGATGCTGACATCATGTTTTGCAAAAGTGTTCGCGATTGCAGCTAAAACGCCTGGTTCATCAGCAACTTTCAAGTTGATGCTGTAGCGAGTTTTCGCTGCACTAATTGGCAGCGGTTCGAGTTCTGCATAAACACTTTCGCCAGGACCTCGACGACCTGAAACTTTGTTGCGAGAAACTGCAACGACGTCACCGAGCACTGCAGATGCAGTCGGAGCGCCACCTGCACCACGACCGTAGAACATAACTTGGCCAGCAGCATCAGCTTCAACGAAAACCGCGTTGAAAGATAGGCGAACGCTTGCGAGTGGATGTGAACGATGCACCATTGCTGGATGCACGCGAACCACAACACCTTTTTCGTCATCGCTTAGTTCGGCGATGGCAAGAAGTTTGACCACGAAGCCCATGTCTCTAGCTGCCTTGATATCTGCTGCAGTTACTTTTGAAATTCCTTCGCAATAAACATCATCGATAGTTACTCGAGTGTGGAATGCAAGGCTGGCAAGAATCGCTGCTTTAGCGGCAGCATCGTGGCCTTCGACATCAGCGGTTGGATCTGCTTCTGCATAACCGAGTGCTTGAGCTTCTTTCAAAACTTCTGAATAGTCAGAACCTTCTTCATCCATCTTTGTGAGGATGAAGTTTGTGGTTCCATTAACGATTCCAAGAACGCGACGAACTTTGTCGCCCACCATTGATTCGCGCAATGGGCGAAGAAGTGGAATAGCACCAGCAACTGCAGCTTCGTAATAAACATCTGCATCGTTTGCTTCTGCAGCGGCGAAAATTTCTGCTCCATGTTTTGCTAGCAACGCCTTGTTCGCGGTGACGATTGAGGATCCATTATTGAGTGCACGCAAAATCAGAGTGCGTGCCGGCTCAATGCCGCCCATCAATTCGATGACGACATCGATATTGTCGTCGAGCAGTTTTTCCGCATCAGTGGTCAAGAGATTCGCAGCAATTCCAGCGCGATCTTTCTTTGCATCACGAACCGCTGCACCAACTAGTTCTAGGCGAGCGCCAACACGGGCTGAAAAATCATCTGCATTTTCTTTGAGCATTCGGGCTACTTCAGAACCCACAACCCCGGCGCCGAGCAGGGCGATGCGCAAAACTGGAAGTTCAGCCTTTTCCGCAGCCATTTGAGCTCCTCGGTCACTCATAAATCGAGCCCGAATCCTACCGAGGCTAGAGCAGCCCTTGGTCCAGAGCGAGCAGGTCAGATTCAGTCTCACGGCGAACTAAAAGCTGTGCCGTTTCGTGCTTAACCGCAACTACCGCAGGCTTAGTGAGCATGTTGTAGTTAGACGCCATTGAGCGGTGATAAGCCCCGGTTGCTGCCACAGCAATCAAATCGCCAGGTGCAACATCACTAGCCATTTGAAGATCGCGAACCACGATGTCACCGCTTTCGCAATGCTTACCAACGATACGGGATTGCACTTGCCCACCAAGCGGATCACGGTTTGCAATTCGAGCGGTGTATTCAGCACCATAAAGTGCTGTACGGATGTTGTCACTCATTCCACCATCGACAGAGATGTAAGTGCGAGTGGTGTTGTCTTCAAGTTCAATCGGTTTGATGGTGCCAACTTCATAAAGCGTCACGGTTGATTGACCGATGATTGAACGGCCAGGTTCAACTGAAAGAGCTGGCAATGCGATTTTGTGTTTTTCACTTTCGCGAACCACAACATCAATAATCGCTTTTGCCATATCAGCAATCGACATTGGATCATCGGTCGGCAAATATGCAATTCCAGTTCCACCACCAAGATCGACTTCGGACGTGATGAAACTATATTTCTTGAACAGCAATGCACAGAATTCAATTACTCGTGCAGCTGAAACTTCAAAAGCTTTTGGATCAAAAATTTGTGAACCGATGTGTGAATGGAATCCGAGCAGATTCAAATGGGGAGATGCATTCACTTCCACCGCTGCATGCTCTGCTGCACCAGAAGATACAGACAAACCAAACTTCTGATCTTCGTGTGCAGTGGAAATGAATTCGTGGGTGTGCGCTTCAACGCCAACAGTTAGGCGAATGAAAACATCAATGTTTTTGTTCAAACTCTTGCAGATGCGATTTAGTCTCTCGATTTCGTCGAACGAATCAATCACAATGGCTGCCACACCTGCATTGATTCCACGTTCAAGTTCTGCCATCGATTTGTTGTTGCCATGCATCACGATTACATCTGCCGGTACTCCAGCAGCTAAAGCGAGTGCAAGCTCACCGCCAGAAGCGACATCAACACCGAGCCCGCCTTCAACCATCCAGCGCAAAACATCTGCTGAGGCAAAAGCTTTGCTTGCATAGTGAATTTTCACTGGCATTGGAGCGTCGCTATACGCGCTTACATATTGCTTGATGCGATTCTTAACGTCCAGCTCATCAATCACGAAAAGTGGTGTGCCGAATTCTTGAACCAAGTCAGTGACAGCAATTCCGCCTAGCACCATTTCACCGTGTTGATTTAGTTCAGAGTTCTGCGGCCAAACGCGCGGTTCTAATTCGCTCATCAATTCCCCACTACATTCGTTCTGGCGCACTGACGCCGCATAGATCTAAACCGTTTGCCAAAACTTGACGTGTTGCATCGCACAACCACAAACGTGCAATAACTGTTGGTGTAACTTCTTCATCACCTTGAGGCAATACGCGGCATGCGTCATAGAAGCGGTGATAGTCGGTTGCCAATTCTTCGAGGTAACGAGCCACGCGATGTGGTTCACGCAATTCAGCCGCACCAGCAACAATGCGTGGAAATTCAGCGAGATTCGACAACAATGCAGATTCTTTTTCGTGGCTCAATTGACTTGCATCGAACTCAAGTTTTGAATAATCAATTCCAAGTTCAATTGCTTGTCGCAACATTGAAGAAATTCGAGCATGTGCATATTGAACATAGAAGACTGGGTTTTCGTTTGTGCGCTTCACAAGCAAATCAAGATCTAGCACCATCGGTGTATCGACTGGGTAGCGAATCAATGCATAGCGAGCTGCATCTACACCCACTTCGTCTACTAAATCATCTAGAGTGATGATGTTGCCGGCACGCTTTGAAAGGCGAACTTCTTCCCCGCCTTTAGTCATTTTTACAAGTTGACCAATCAATAGCTCAATGTTTTTGTCAGGATTGTCACCCGCGCAAGATGCAACAGCACGCAAACGATTTACATAACCATGGTGGTCAGCGCCTAATAGGTAGATGCAGCGGTCGAAGCCGCGAGCACGTTTATCCACGTAATAAGCAGTATCTGATGCGAAATAAGTGAGTTCGCCGTTCGAGCGAACCAAAACACGATCTTTGTCATCGCTGAAATCCGTGGTGCGCAACCACACAGCACCTTCTTCATCAAACATATGGCCTTGCGCACGAAGTTTTTCGAAGCCCCGATCCACAGCACCAGAAGTGTGGAGGGTGCGCTCTGAATACCAAACATCGAAAACAGTGTTGAAATTGGCGAGCGAATCTTTTTGTTCCTGAAGTTGAATTGCATATGCAGATTCGCGGAAAGCAACCAACTGTTCTTCGCCAGTTAATTGCAAGTACTCAGGATTTTTCGCAACAACTTGTTTTGCAATGTCATGGATGTAAGCACCATGGTAACCGTCTTCTGGAATTTCGCCGCCAGTTGCTGCTGCTAAAACTGATGCTCCAAATTTATCCATCTGCGCACCGCGGTCGTTGATGTAAAACTCGCGCGCAACTTTTGCACCGCTTGCTTCGAGAACACGTGCAATCGCATCGCCGACTGCTGCCCAACGCGTATGACCCAAGTGAATTGGGCCGGTTGGGTTTGCACTAATAAATTCGACGTTAATAGTTTCGCTGATTTGTTTGTTGTGGCCATAATTATTACCAGCACTCAAAATGCTGCGAGCTAATTCACCCGCTGCACCCGCATCAAGAGTGATGTTCAAAAAGCCAGGACCTGCAACGTCTACAGACTTAATTCCAGAAACTTTGGATAGATGAATAGCCAACGCATCGGCAATAACTTTTGGAGCTAGACCTGAAGGCTTGCTCATCACCATTGCCACGTTGCTTGCCCAGTCACCATGTTCACGATTCTTTGGACGATCGAGTTTGAGCGACGCTGGAATCGTTGATTCGTCGCAAGCTAAATCCCCAGCCTTAATTGCAGATTTCAGGCTAGAAATTACTTGCTCTGCGAGTTCTTCTGGGGTCATAAGGTGGGCAAGCCTAATCGTGAGTGATTTACTCACAGCCCACTACGCTTGCCCGTAAATCTTGGCCATTAATTACTGTGTTTAAGCCAATCCCGCCCGCGTAGCTCAGTGGATAGAGCGTCTGCCTCCGGAGCAGAAGGTCGCAAGTTCGATTCTTGTCGCGGGCACGGTTTTTACGGGTTTGAGACCTTTTTCTTCTTCGTTATTACATATTCCTTTGGATCAGGGGTAACCAAATATTTCTTGTAAATATCGTTTTGCTCGGCAGCCAAAAGCCCTGTATTCAGTTTTTGAGAAATCTTCATGATTCGCTTCCAGGTACAGACACCTTCGATTCCATCGAACTCGCCAGTTGCGATCTTCAACTCAGTAATAAGTATGTCTTCATCCCACTTTGAAATGCCCTCAAGATTTGCAAGTTTGAGACTTATTTCGTTTATCGAAGATAAGTCTCTGGTTTCTTTTGCAGATTCAAGTGTGTCTTTTATGTAAGTTATTTCTGTCTTAAATTCTTCATCAAGATCTTCAAACTTAGCCGATTTGTCTTTAACCAAAAATGAGTGCTGCCATTTAGATTCGTCACCTTGATAGGACTGCCAGAGTTCCAAATTTTCAAGCTTGAACTTTTCTTCATCAAAAATGTCTTCAAAGTGTTTAAGTTGTGTGGATGCAGCCGCTGAAACACTTCCCCCTTCTCGAAACACCACGGTTAAGAGTTTTGAAATTTCAGATTTTTGCTCTTTGCACAGCTTAAGTTTCAATTTTGCAACTGCTAAGGATTTTCCCTTATCAATTTCAAGTTCAGAGGCATGCCTAATTGAACCATTCGAAGGAACCACCTCAAGTGAAGCGGCCTCATCAAATTTCTTTATTAAAGGCTTAATTTCTTCCGATAATTCTTTAGCTTTAGCGATGACCTCTTGAATCTCTTCTTCGGTCTCTAGATTGAACCACTCACCGTTAATTCGTTTATTTGCATAGATTCGGTGAAGTAAAGCCTCTATTCGAGTAACTGCATCGGTCTTGACGATGTCTTCTTTGTTAATGAACAATGTTCGCGGATTGCCTGTCTGGTGTTCAGTCAAACGACCGAATGAATCGCGGCCATCTTTCTCTTTAACTAACCCAACTTTCACGAATGGGGTTCGTCCTAATTCCAATTCTTTAGCAGTCTCGCGCACAAAATAAATCTCGCCTGGTTCATAAGCCATGTTGTTTCCTCCGTTGCATTTTGGGCGAGTGTAAATTGCAAACATGACACTTTGAAGTGGATTTCGGGACGAAATGCCTTCATAACTGACCTTGACGAGGAGTAGGTTGCAGGTATGAGCGCAATTGAGTTTTCGAATCTGACCAAGAAGTTTGGTGACTTCACAGCAGTTTCAAATTTATCTTTTTCGGTGGAGCCAGGCAGAGTCACGGGTTTTCTTGGGCCGAACGGTTCAGGCAAATCCACATCTCTTCGCAGCCTGACTGGCTTAGTCACACCAACATCAGGCACTGCTCTGATCCGTGGAAAGAAGTACAGCGACTTAGAAAATCCATTGAGCATTGTTGGTGTTTGTTTAGAACCAACTTTTCATCCAGGTAGAACTGGCTTCGACAATCTTGCTGTAATCGCAAGAGCTGTTGGTTTGGATTTGAAAAACGTTGATCGAGCAATCGAACAAGTTGGAATGAGTGGTTCTAAGAATTCGCGCGTTCAAACTTATTCACTTGGTATGAAACAAAGATTGGGCTTAGCAGCAGCACTTCTAGGTAATCCGGAAATTCTGGTTCTGGATGAACCTGCCAACGGTTTGGATCCTGAAGGCATTGCTTGGATGCGCGGCTTTCTTCAGATGCACGCAAGCAATGGTGGAACAGTTTTGATTTCATCACACGTACTGTCTGAAGTCCAGCAGACTGTTGATGATGTAGTAATTATTTCTCACGGAAAACTAGTTAAAGCTTGCACTCTTGATGATCTAGTTGCATCAACTTCCAATTATGTTGAAGTGCAATCTCCAGATGTGGAAAAGTTTTATGGAGTTCTGCAAAGCGGCTTTGTAGGAAAATTGCCCACTTCAATCGAAAAGCACAATTCTCAAACTTTGCACGTTGTTGGTTTAACAAGTAGCGAAGTTGGCAGACTCGCGTTGCATAACGGCATAGAACTTCACAGCCTTTATGACCATAGAACAGATCTAGAAGATGTTTTCTTGAAACTAACAGGTGATGCAAAATGATGAACCTAATTCGCGCTGAATTTAAGAAAATTAGTTCGACTCGAATGACTTTTGTTTTACTTGCTAGCTCAATCGCGTTGACCGTCACATACGTAGTTATGTACGCACTTTTGGCTGGCTATGACAATGGCACGGGCCAAACACTTCCTCCGTTAACAGTTGAGATGTCTGTTCGGATGGTCTATTCATCGCTAGGCAGTGCGTATGTGATTGTTTTAATTTTCGGCATCGTAGGTTTCACATCCGAGACGCGTCACAAGACTTTGAACTTTACATACCTCGCAGTTCCACATCGAGGAAGAGTTATTTTCGCGAAATTTGTAACGCATGCAGTTTGGGGCGCGATTTTTGCCATTTCAAATCTGGCAATCGGTTTACCACTCGCCATGTGGTTGGTTAATTCTCGCCCTCACTTTGTGATTCCGAATCAAGACATCATTAATGTTTCTATAGGAACTGTGGTGGCTTTTATGTTGTACTCAATTTTGGGAATTGCATTAGGTGCATTAATCAGAAATCAAATTGCAGCAATTGTGATCTCACTCGTCTGGGTGATGTTGGTTGAAGCCATCTTTATCGCGATTTTGCCAAGTGTTGGCAAATGGATGCCTGCGGGTGCGGCAAGTTCAATGCTTCAAGCTCGCGCCCTCGACGGAGCGAAGTATTTGGATCCTGTCC
>JBDKLK010000003.1:0-21766 GCA_039795655.1 Actinomycetota bacterium | reverse complement strand
ATTGAAGGTAAATAAATCCAGCGGTGCCGACGAGTACAAGAAAAATGAACGACACGATTCCAGAGATTATTCTGCGAATCCATTTAAATGGTGAAAACATCAGACTCCCCTCGCTCCTCGAAACATAAATTCATCATAAGGCTACTAACCGCCACTTACGCCGATCTCAGCTGCAGATAAATCTGTAGCGAAATCAAACTCTCGGCTATTTAGCCAGCCATGTGGCAGTGCTACGGATTTTGCACCGCTAGTACGTCCGCGCGGGCCATGAGCAACAAAGTCTGGGTATGGCTGCGGTTCAATTGAAGCCAACAAATCTTCCAGCTCTTGCAGAGACGAAATCATTGCTAACGCGTGACGAGTTTCTCCCCCAACTCGAAAACCCTTTGTATACCAAGCAACATGTTTGCGAAACTCTCTGCAACCATGGGTTTCATCACCAACATAATCCACAAGAAGTTGAGCGTGCCTTTGCATAACTTCAAAAACTTTGTGTGAGTTTGGATTTGCTGGAACTTCAACACCAGCAAACGCAGCACTGATTTGTCCAAATAGCCAAGGGCGACCAAGGCAACCTCGACCAATCACAACGCCATCGCATCCGGTTTGTGAAATCATTCGCTTCGCATCTTCACCGCTCCAGATATCTCCATTACCTAAAACAGGTGTGCCAAAACTTGAGAGTTCAGATTTGAGATTTGCGATTGCTTGCCAATCTGCTTCACCGCTGTATAAATCCAAGGCAGTTCGACCATGGAGCGCAACCCAAGCTGCACCTTCTTGGGCGGCTGCAACACCAGCATCAAGGTAAGTCAGATGTTCGTCATCAATTCCTTTGCGCATTTTTACTGTGACTGGCACTTTGCCTTTTGCATTCTCAACAGCACTTCGAATGATGGAACGGAATAAATCGCGTTTCCAAGGAAGTGCAGAACCGCCACCTTTACGAGTTACTTTGGCGACTGGGCAACCCATATTCAAATCAATATGGTCACAGCGATCTTCGTCTACCAGAAGTTTTACTGCTTTGCCCATAATTTCTGGGTCAACACCGTAGAGCTGAATGCTGCGCGGAGATTCATTCTCAGAAAATGAAATCATTCGCATTGTTTCATCATCGCGTTCAAGCAATGCGCGAGATGTAATCATTTCTGAAACATAAAGCGCCGCGCCACCACCAGGAAAAATTTCCTGTGAGGCTTCACGGCATAAATTACGGTACGCCTGATTAGTAATGCCTGCCATCGGGGCAAGCACTACTGCAGGTGAATCGAAATTTACGACCTGCATAACTACATCGCAGGAAGATGTGGTGCTAGATACTCAACAACTTTGTCGATGCTAACTCGTTCTTGGTTCATAGTGTCGCGTTCGCGGATTGTGACTGCATTATCTTCAAGAGTTTCGAAATCAACAGTTACGCAATATGGAGTTCCGATTTCATCTTGACGACGGTAGCGGCGACCGATTGCACCTGAATCGTCGAAATCAACATTCCACCGTTTACGAAGTTCATCTGCAAGCGACTTTGCTTTAGGTGAAAGATCAGCGTTTCGAGAAAGCGGAAGTACTGCAACTTTTACTGGAGCTAGACGTGGATCAAGGCGTAAAAGCTGACGTACATCTACGCCACCCTTTGTGTTTGGCGCTTCATCTTCTGCGTAAGCATCCAGCAAGAAAGCCAATACACAACGAGTTAAACCAGCTGCTGGCTCAATTACATAAGGAGTCCAGCGCTCATTGGTTTCTTGATCAAAGAAACTCAAGTCAGTTCCACTGGCTTCAGAGTGCGTTCTCAAATCGAAATCAGTGCGGTTCGCAATACCTTCTAGTTCCGCCCAAGTGCTGCCAGCAAACTCAAACTTGTATTCGATATCTACAGTTCGCTTTGAGTAGTGTGAAAGTTTTTCTTTTGGATGTTCAAAGAAGCGCATGTTCTCTGGGTTCATTCCCAAATCAACATACCAATCCCAGCGTTCTTTCAACCAGTATTCATGCCATTCTTCATCAGTTCCTGGCTTAACGAAAAATTCCATTTCCATTTGTTCGAATTCACGAGTACGGAAAATGAAGTTACCTGGCGTAATTTCGTTGCGGAATGACTTACCAGTTTGGCCGATACCAAATGGCGGTTTTTTGCGACTTGAATTCGCAACGTTCGCGTAGTTAACAAAAATACCTTGTGCAGTTTCTGGACGTAGGTAATGCAACGCACCTTCATCTTCAACTGGGCCAACAGATGTGCGTAACATTCCATTGAAATCGCGAGGTTCAGTAAATTCCCCGCGGGTTCCACAATTTGTGCAGACTATGTCAGCCAAACCGTTTGCAGGCTCTTTGCCATGTTTTTCAACATAAGCATCTACAAGCTGATCTGAACGCCAGCGCTTGTTACATTTTTTACATTCTGTAAGTGGATCCACGAAAGCATTTACGTGACCAGAAGCCACCCAAACTTGGGGCGCGAGAATTACTGATGAATCAAGACCCACAACATCGTCACGTGAGCGCACAACACGCTGCCACCATTGACGGCGAATATTTTCTTTGAGTTCGACACCTAGCGGGCCGTAATCCCAGGCACTTCGAGTGCCACCATAAATTTCTGAAGACGGATAAACAAATCCACGTCTTTTGGAAAGGTTAACAATTGCATCTACGCGGTCGGTCGCCATTTGATTTCCTCCACTCCGGCTGGCTGTCGGCGGTTTACCCATCTGGGCAACAACTTGTGCGAGTTTACAAGATTTTATGAAAGGTTAGTTGCCTAATCGGTCCGTTGATTTCTCTTGGGCAGCTTCTCCAAGGCCTATCTCATCGGCATCTAGGGCGCGTGCGGCATCAAATTCAGTGGTTTGGCCAGCCACATTGCGGTGAATCAATTCAAACGCACTTGATTCATCCACTGCTGTCGAGAGAAACGGAATGCTGTGCATTTTGACTTCAAAATTGCTCAAAGCTCGGCGATAAGCGCCAACGCTTTCCCACTTGCTAACCACAACTGCGAGATCTGCCTCATCTGTAGCCAACCCGATTTCGGTTCCGAGGCAACCAGCACAAGCTGCCAATGGTGAGATAGCCGTTTTCGCAGATTGAATCCATGATGCCACTTCATTTGGGTGAACTCGATGCTTTGTAATCACGAGCAATTCTGATGAATGCATGGCAGAAGAGGACATGGCGAGATTGTGCCACGATTGGGTTATGGCCAATTCAAAAGCACCAAAACCAACTCCATCAAAGCTCCACCAGATTTCAGCACCAGTGTTGCTGTTCATTCACTCAATGCCTCGGGTCGTATTCCCGCTTTTCACCGCAGCGATTTTGTTAGGTGGCTTATTTGCGCCCAACTCGATTGTTGGTGGAGTTCTCCTAATCATCCTGGGGTTGATCCTTGGGTGGCTAATCGCTTTTTCATGGGTGCTATTAACGCCAGGCTCACGACTAATCCGTAGTTTCATGCTCGTAGTGGTCTTTGGATACGCGCTAAACCGCATCATCACAGGCGCTTAATCTCTTATTGACAATGATTTTCATTAGCAATTAGTCTGTGGGCATGATCTACGCTCTCGCAGTCTCTACCAGCCTTGCTACTTTGCTTGGTGGCACTCTTGCGCTGAAATCAGCCGAGCGCCGGCACATGGTGCTTGGACTATCAGCTGGTCTCCTACTTGGCATGGTGGCATTCGATTTATTGCCGGAGATTTTCGCCATAGGGAAAAATGAAATCGGTGGAGTGCCAGTTGTTTCGATTGCACTGGTAGTTGGTTTTCTCTCTTTGCATTTCGTCGAAAGAATCTTCGGCGCACATGAACCAGAAGATTCTGATTACACACATCAACACGAACATTCCCACGCTGCTGGAACCTTAGGTGCAATCGCGTTAGTGGTACATGTTTTCCTAGACGGTGTTGCTCTCGCTTTAGCTTTCCAAATCGGAAACTTATTTGGTGCTGTTGTTGCAGTAGCGATTTTTGCTCATGCTTTTAGCGATGGCTTAAACACCGTATCGCTGGTGTTCACTGATACCGAAAATCGAAATCGAGTTTACGGATTACTTGCCTTAGATGTCGCGGCTCGTCTAGGTGGTGCATTATTCGCAAATAGCATTTCACTTTCCGAAAACTTTATTGCTCTTTACTTAGCTTTGTTCGCGGGATTCCTGATCTACCTAGCGACTTCCCACATTTTGCCTGAAGCCCACGCAGACCACCCGACTACTTCTACAATGATTTCAACTCTAGTTGGCGTGATTGCAATGTTAGCGATTTCAATTCTTGCGCATTCAATTCCGGAAACTCATGCACTACCAAATCAAATTAGTGTCGAGCAAAATGCCTAATACTTTTACCCGCACCACAAAACAGCGTAATTCTGTTGTCGAGATTCTCAAAAAGCACGAAGGTTTTTTAAGTGCTCAAGAGATTCATTCAATTCTAAAAAACACGGGTAGCACTATCGGACTTTCAACCGTATATCGAACCGTCACAACACTGACTAGTTCAAACGAAGTAGATGTAATGCTTCGCGAAGACGGTGAAGCTCTTTATCGCCTGTGTAGTTCTGCACACCACCATCATTTGGTTTGCCGGATCTGTGGAACAACAAAAGAGATTCAAGCAGATTTTGTTGAAGCTTGGGCAGACGACATCTCAAACGCTCACGGCTTTTCTGACATTAATCACACAGTTGAGATTGTCGGCACTTGTAAAGAATGCGCTAAGCACTAAAGATTTACGCTTTACCGAAACGACGATTTCGATTCGCGTACTGCTCTACTGCCTGCCACAAGTTTTTTCGGTTGAAATCTGGCCAAAGAGTTTCATCAAACACTAATTCTGCATATGCAGCTTGCCACATCAGGAAGTTACTTGTTCTCTGTTCGCCAGATGACCTGATAAAAAGATCAACTGGAGGAATTTTCGGTTCATAAAGAAACTGTGAGATTGTTCTTTCGGAAATTTTTTCTGGATCTAGTTTGCGAGACTTAACTAATTCAGCAATTCTTTGAGTTGCATCAACTATTTCCGCTTGCCCACCATAATTCACGCACATCACAAGATTGAGTTTCTTATTGCGCTTTGTGAGTTCAACCGCTTCGTCTAGTTCATCAACCACAGATTTCCAAAGCCGTTTACGTCTTCCAATCCAATGAACTCTCACACCTAGATCATTTAGCTCATCCCGACGGCGGCGAATCACATCGCGATTGAAACCCATCAAGAATTTCACTTCTTCTGGTGAGCGCTTCCAATTTTCAGTTGAAAATGCATAAGCACTTAACCAAGGAATTCCGAGTTCAAGTGCGCCATGAACAACATCCATCAACGCCGATTCGCCAGCTTCATGCCCTTTAGTTCTCGGAAGATGCTGTTTCTGCGCCCAACGACCATTGCCATCCATTACGACTGCAACATGTTGAGGTAAAGAGGATTTAGAAATCTTAGGTGGTTTCATTTAAAGACCTTCTTCCTTTCTTCTCTCAACATGTTTCAACGATCGAACTTCGCGTTCTAGATGCCATTGTAAATGTGCCGCCACTAATCCGGTGGCTTCTTTGCGATTCTTCTCTGAAGATGAATCGGCAACTTCCCAATTGCCAGAGAGCAATGCCCCTAAAAGCGAAAGAGTCTCTGGTGCTGGAGTTGCACTTCCTGGAATTCGGCAATCACTGCAAAGTGCACCGCCATTGGTTATAGAAAACCAGCCATGCGGACCTGGGGCATCACATTTAGCGCAGTTGTCGAATGAAGTTGCCCAACCAGCGAGTGCCATCGAGCGAATTAAAAATGCATCGAGCACGAGTCCAGGTGCATGAAGTTCGTCTACAAGATTTCGCAAACCGCCATACAGAAGAAGAAATTGCGCATTCGCTGGTTCACGATCTGCAGAAATAATTCTGTCCGCAGTTTCCGCCATCGCAAGGCCAGCTGTCCAAAGTGGATAATCCTGTGCAGCTTTGGCACCAAACGCAGCGACCGTCTCAACTCCAGTGACGGTATCTAGATTTCTTCCTTCGTGAAGTTGAACATCAACAAGATTAAGTGGTTCTAGCCTTGCGCCAAATCGACTAGTGGTTTTGCGAATTCCTTTAGCTACTGCTCGCACTTTTCCGTAATCTCGCGTGAGCATTGTGATTATGCGATCGGCTTCACCAAGTTTGGTTGTATGTAACACGATAGCCTGGTCACGATAGGTTGGCATTGGCTAATTGTGGTTGTAATCGACGCGAAATTAGCCTGCGACGCATCGCCACGAGTCAGTTCATCTACTAGATTTGCAGGTATGGAACTAGACATGCGCATATGGCGACGGATTGCAATTTCGGTAATTGCGATTTTTGCTTTCTATCAACTCGGTTTGCAGTTTGTAAATATGACTGGCAACTTCTTAATGATGCTACTAATTGCCTGGCTGGTTTCAATAGCTATGGAACCCGTCGTTTCTTGGTTTGAAGTTCGAGGCAAGAAACGCGGCCTCGGTGCAGGCGCGGTAATCATCGGGTTGATTGTTTTCCTCATTCTGTTCTTTGCAACCCTCGGTGGATTGATGTTCTCGCAACTTTCTGCAGCGGTTGCGGCAGCACCAGATGTCATTACCTCAGCTACAGCTTGGATAAATGCAACTTTTGATTTAAATCTCGACTCAACAAAGATTCTCGAACAATTAAACATTAACTCTGTAGACACAACTTCATTAGCAACCAACCTTGCAGGTGGATTGCTAACTGTTATTTCTAGCATCTTCACTTTCTTGTTTGATTTCTTAACAATTATGGTTTTTGCGTTTTACTTCTCAGCAGATGCGCATCGCGTTCGTAGATCTATTGCATCTTGGCTACCTGCCGAAAAACAAAAGATCTTTTTGACAGTATGGGAAATTGCTGTCAAGAAAACTGGCGGCTTTGTTATCTCTCGCGTAGTGCTCGCAAGCATCAGTGCGGTTGCACACGCAATTTTCTTTGCTGCGGCTGGAATTCCTTACTGGCTGCCAATGGGTATTTTCGCTGGTATCGCCGGTCAATTCATTCCTTCAGTCGGAACTTATGTTGGAATCATCTTCCCTGCTTTGTTCACCTTGGGCGATGATCCAATCAAGGTTGTTTATATCGTGCTGTTTGCAAGCGTTTACCAACAAATTGAAAACTATGTGATTGGGCCAAGAATCAGCCGCGCAACTATGGATTTACACCCTGCAATCGGGCTTGGTTCAGCGTTTATCGGTGTTGCAATCTTCGGCACAATTGGTGCGTTTATCGGTGTACCGATTGTTGCTGGAATTATTGCTGTTGCAAGTACTTACGGAAAGCGTCACGAACTAATTTCTGAGCTATCACTAGATAACGGCATCGAAGCCAGCGCCGATTAAGACCTGTTTAAAAACCTAAACGATTTAGTTGTTTAGGGTCGCGCTGCCAATCGGGAGCCACTTTAACTCGTAAATCAAGAAATACTTTTACACCCATAAGTTTTTCAATGTTCTGCCGAGCAGTTTGACCAACTTCTTTTAAGCGAGCGCCTTGTTTGCCAATAATGATTCCTTTTTGGCTATCTCGCTCAACAAAAAGGAATGCGTGCACATTCAAGAGTTTGCCGTCTTCCCGAAGTTTCATTTCTTCAATAACTACTGCAATTGAGTGAGGAACTTCTTCGTGCACACCAGCGAGAGCTGCCTCGCGAATCAACTCAGCCACCATCGCTTCGTCGGTTTCTTCTGTGATGTCACCCTCTGGATACAACGCAGGACTTTCTGGCAGCATTGAGATCAAGACAGATTTCAAAGTATCAAGGTTGTGCCCTTTAACGGAACTAATCGGAACAATGTGCTCCCACTGCCAATCAAGCTTTGCGGCCCATTCTTGAATTTCAAGCAAGCGTTGAGCAATTTTTTCTTTGCTTACAGTGTCGGTTTTTGTAAGCAGTGCAATCTTTTTAGTTCGTTTCATTTCTTGAAGGTCATCGGCAATCATTCGATCACCAGGACCGATTGGTTGGTCGGCAGGAAAACACATTGCAATCACATCGACATCTGCCCAGGTAGATTTGACTAATTCGTTAAGGCGCTTACCAAGCAGTGTTCGAGGTTTGTGAATACCAGGAGTATCCACCAGAATAATTTGGCCATCAGCTTCGTGAACTATTCCGCGAATTGCACGTCGAGTAGTTTGTGGCTTATCTGAAGTTATAGCTACTTTTGAACCGACCAGCGCATTAGTCAAAGTAGATTTTCCAGTGTTTGGTCTACCAACAATGCAGACAAACCCCGCTCTAAATGTCATTAGCGGTCTCCTTCGCTGTAATGATGGCCAAAAATGTGAGTGATGCTGCGATTAATGCGCAACCTACCGCACTTAAGAATGAAATTGTTTCATGCAAAACTACAAGTCCTAAGAAAGTTGCTGCAAGTGGTTCAGCCAAATTCAGGGTTGCAACTGTTCCTGCTGTAAGTTTAGAAATACCTAGTCCAAAAAGCACGTAAGCAAATGAAGTTGCAACAAGACCTAACCAAAGAGTTAAAAGAATTCCATTGGTGCTGGCAAGTTCGCCAAACCGACCACCAGAAACAATAAGCAAAACAACAGCGCCGATCGAGAAGGAAACTGCTAACACACCTGTAGCTGAATTTCCTGAATGCGCAAGGTCAACACCAACAACTGTATAAACCGCATATGCAGCCCCCGCCATCAATGCGGCGGAAACTCCAAGCAGATTTATGTTGGAGTCTTCAAGTCCAGACCAACTCAAAACTACAAGTCCAACCACAGCAACCATTGTTGAAATCCACCAGGAACTGGTTGGCCTATTTCCGTGCCAAATCCAACTTAGTAATCCAGCCATTAAAGGTGCAAGTGCAAGTGAAGATAAAGTTCCGATAGCAACACCCGTTAAACCTGTACCAATAAAAAAGAACGCTTGGTATCCCGCTACACCTAGACCCATGATCCAAATGATCTTCTTTTTAAGTAATGCTCTAATCGAAAAATCTTTTACAAAAAACTTTGCAAAAAACAGCAGACCCAAAGCACCAATTAACAACCGAACCGTTGCAATTGAAATAGAAGATGCCTCTACCCCACTCAAAGATCGCGAGGTAGCCGAAGTCGCAAAAAGCAGTGCTGAAGCTAAAGTCGCGAGGACTGCTTTTTTGTTATGCATTTATTTGGAAACCGAAACTACTGAACCTGAAGCATCACAAATAATGATGTTTCCATCATTCTGAAGCACTGTTCTCACTGAAACTTCATCAACAACTTCGTTACCAAGTACGCAGACAGCCTCGAGCTTTGCAGCACCAGCCGCCAAAGCCGAGGCAACAGCTAAATCCAAAGCTTTAAAGTCATTTCCAGCGTATGAGACAGCTGCACCCGAATATGTACGGCCGTCGCTATCGCGAACACAAGCCCCAGCCTTTGAGCCGATACGTGCGCGTGCACCTTTTGCCAAAGTAACTAACTTCTGATCTTCAGCGTTTAGGTCATTCATTCTCTTCATCCAAAACATCGTTTTTTTCAACCAACAGACTACCAACTCTATTGCGCCTGCCAGCAACAGTTTCGGCAGTCAAAGTCCAGCCATCCAAATTGATGGTTGAACCTGGGATCGCAACACGTCCTAGACGAGCAGCGAGTAAACCTCCAACTGTGTCCACGCCTTCATCGTCAGAATCAAGGTCTACGTGGATAAGTTTTGCCAAGTCTTCAATATGAAGGCGAGAAGAAATTCGATATGTGTTCTCATCAAGCTTGATGATTTCTTCTTCCGCTGTGTCGTGTTCGTCGGCAATTTCACCAACGATTTCTTCAAGAACATCTTCGATAGTTACTAGACCAGCAGTTCCACCATATTCATCGATTAAAACAACTAAATGGACACGCTCTCTTTGCATATCTTTAAGTAACTCATCGGCAAGCTTGGAGTCTGGAGAGAAAGTTACTTTGCGCATCAAAGTATCTACACGCTCAGTTTGCTGCGCTTCGCTATGTTCGAAAATTCTCTTTGCAACATCTTTGATGTAAACCACACCAACAACATCGTCAATGTCTTCGCCAATAACCGGAATGCGCGAATACCCAGATCTCAAACTCAATGACATTGCTTGACGAAGTGATTTATTTCTTTCAATCCAAACCATTTCGGTACGTGGAACCATAACTTCTCTAGCCACAGTTGCACCGAGTTCGAAAACTGAGTTAATCATTTCTTTTTCGCTAGCTTCGATCACCTCGTCGCTAATCTGGTCCATCATCTCGCGAATTTCTGCAGTACTAGCAAAAGGTCCTTCGCTATATCCCTTACCTGGAGTGACAGCATTGCCTAACGCAATAAATAAGCGAACGAATGGATTGAGAATTTTGCTCAAAAGACTGATTAACCCTGCGGAACTCAAGACGTATATCTCTGCGTTTTGTTTTCCGAGCGTTTGCGCCCCAACGCCAAAAATCACAAATGATATGAGTGCGATTACTCCAATTGCTGTGAGATCTTGGAGCCAATTAGCTTCTTGCGCAAAAACAGAGTTGCTGAATCGGAAAACAAAGAGACTAGAAGCCGCCAAACCTAATGTGTAAAGCAACTGGAATGTATTGATGTATCTAGCTCGGTTAGGGCCGACATACTTCATCAATTTTGTGTGTTGCTTTGGGCGATCTCCATAAGTTTCATCAATACGAGCCGCAGAAAGTTTTGTTAAGGAGGATTCAATTGCACTGAAGTATGTTGTTGCCAAAAGCGAAATCACTAATAGGAGCGAATCCATCGTTCTCACGCCTCTAATTCATTTGTGCTTATTGAAAGAGCCTTCAAAATTTCCCCTTGCATACCAAACATTACTTTGTGCTCTTCAGGTTCCGCATGATCGTGACCAAGTAAGTGCAAAATTCCATGGACTAAGAGCATATCTAGCTCTTTTTCGAACTCATTTCCATTTTCCGCTGCTTGGTTTTTCACAAATTCTGGACTAAGAATCACGTCCCCCAGAATGCCTGGTTCAGCCAATTCACCAGGTGCAGGGATTCTGATTTCGTCCATTTCAAAAGAGAGAACGTCCGTAGCGCCAGATTCGTCCATGTGCTCAATATGCAGCCGTTCCATCTCAGCAAGGGAAACCAATGCGATCGAGAGTTCAGTTTCAGGATTTAAGCGAAGAGAGTTCATTGCAAAAGCAGCAGTCTTTAGTAGTCGGTCTTCGTCAACAGCAAAATCAGTCTCATTGATAATTTCAAGTTCAAAGCTAGACATTCTTACCGCTTCGCAGGTGGCTGCTTGGAGTCCCACCTTGAATATGCATCAACAATATCTGCTACCAATCTATGGCGCACAACGTCTTGGCTACTCAATTTGCAAAACGCTACATCCTCAACATCACCGAGAATCTCCTGAACAATTTGCAAACCACTTCTCACTCCGCCAGGCAAATCCACCTGTGTCGTGTCGCCAGTAATTACCATTGTTGATCCAAAGCCGAGGCGAGTAAGAAACATTTTCATCTGTTCTGGAGTGGTGTTCTGCGCTTCATCAAGAATGATGAACGCGTCATTCAAAGTACGACCACGCATATATGCAAGTGGCGCAACCTCAATAGTGCCGCTGGTCATAAGACGTGGAATCTTGTCAGGCTCAATCATGTCGTGCAAAGCGTCGTAAAGTGGACGCAAGTAAGGGTCGATTTTTTCGCTCAAAGTTCCTGGAAGAAACCCAAGTTTTTCCCCAGCTTCAACTGCAGGTCGAGTCAAGATGATTCGATTAATACTTTTTGATTGCAATGCTTGCACAGCTTTAGCTACTGCCAAATAAGTCTTACCTGTACCTGCAGGACCGATTCCAAAAACAATCGTGTGATCATCGATTGCATCGACATATCTTTTTTGATTCAAAGTCTTCGCGCGAATTGTGCGTCCGCGATTACTCAAAATATCAGCAGTCAATACATCGGCAGGTGAAATAGAGTTTTCGGTCTGCAGCATTTTCAGTGAGCGTTGGGCTGCTTCAGGATTTATGGCAGCTCCGGTTCTCACTATGATTTGAAGCTGCGCAAAGAGTTGATCTAGCAGTGCAACGTCATCGCTATTGCCACCAATTTGAATCTCATTTCCTCGTACAAGAATTTCAACATCTGGCATTGCGGCTTCTATGGTTCGAAGAATTTCGTCACTGGTTCCCAATAAAGAAACCATTGGAATACTTGCCGGCACAATCAGAGTGCTCGTGACTTGATGTGGTTTTTTAGTCATAGTTACCCCGGTGGCCATTGCAGTGCTCGTTGGCCCAATACGTGGCCGTGTACATGGAAAACTGTTTGTCCACCGTCATCACCCGTATTAAAAACTAATCTGTATCCAGTTTGGCAATTTTCATCGGCTAAATCAGTCATAGCCTTTAACATCGCCGAACTCAGCTCTGCATGCTTGGTCAACTCTGATGCATCTCTCAAATGTTGTTTTGGAATCACAACAATATGCACAGGTGCTACTGGGGCAATGTCGAAGAATGCAACCACTTCGTCAGATTCGAAAACAATATTGGCAGGAATGTCTTTAGAGACAATCTTGCAGAATATGCAGTCACTCACGCAATTACCTTATGCCCATCTAGTCGTTCTGGACATAACAATGCCAGCCGCCACGGTTCCAGCTGTCGAAGTTCGTAGAACCGTTGGTCCGAGTCGGACCACTTGTGCGCCAGCATTAGCGAATACCTCAAGCTCATCCGGGGTGACTCCGCCTTCAGGGCCAACCACCAGCAGCAGATCTCCATTAATCGGAACCGAAATTCCAGACAAACGAATATCGCCATCTTCATGCAAAACCCAAGCATGCTGAGTCTCTGAAATTAAACGAATGACATCTTTCGTCTGGGCAAGACTTGTGATTTGTGGGGTGCGCGGACGGCGGGATTGTTTTGCAGCTTCACGGGCAGCGATTCGCCACTTCTCAACACCTTTAGATTCCTTGTCGCCTTTCCATTGAGCAACGCAACGATTAGCAGCCCAAGGAACAATCATGTCTACGCCAACTTCAGTCAACATTTCGACGGCTAGCTCTCCGCGATCGCCTTTCGGAATGGCTTGCACGACGATAACTCGCGGCTGTGGAGGTGGCGCAACCGTGATTGCAACAATCTCAACGAGAACGGAATCCTTTGATGGAACTTCAGCAACGTTTCCGTGCGCCAGTCGACCTTCACCATCAGCAAGTAAAACCGCATCGCCAGCTTGTAGACGTTGAACAGTGGCAGCGTGATATCCCTCGTCACCATCTAGTGTGACAAATTCGCCAGCCATCGTTGAGACTAGGCGTTCGGTACTTACGTGAAATAGTGATGCACCCATATTTACCTACCACCAAATGCATCTTTAATGCGGCTAAAGAATCCTGGCTGTTCTTGCATAACTTCACCGGTTGGATTTTCTTCATTTCGCATTTTTGCAAGTTGTTCAAGAAGTTCTTGTTGCTTTTTATCCATCTTTGTCGGAGTTTGAACAGTGATATGAATATGCAAATCACCGCGCGCATTCGAACGAAGATGTGGAACACCTTCGTGTTTCCGTTTAATCACTGCACCAGATTGAGTTCCTGGTTCAATCACTACATCTACTGGGCCATCAATAGTTTCGAGTTTAACTGTTGCACCTAACGCAGCAGCAGTCATCGGTACAGCCAGACTGCAGTGCAAGTTATGACCACGGCGATGGAAAACTGGATGTTGCTTCTCAAGGATTTCAACATAGAGATCTCCAGCCGGTCCACCGCCAAACCCCACTTCACCTTTGCCATTAAGTTGAATTCGATTTCCTGTTTCAACACCTGCTGGGATATCAAAGCTGATTGTTTCGCGAGTGCGAACTCGACCCTCAGATCCACATTCGTGACAAGGATGCGGAATCACGGTTCCGAATCCACCGCAAGAATTGCACCTGCGAGAAGTCATTACTTGCCCCAAGAAAGACTTGGTCACTGTCTGGGTTTCACCACGACCTTTACAAACTTGGCAAGTAACAATTTCAGATTCTTTTGCAGTCCCTTTGCCTGTGCAAAGCGGGCAAACAATTGCGGTATCAATTGTGATTTCGCGAGTAACGCCATGCATCGCTTCAGCTAATTCAATTTCAATTCGAATTAATGCGTCTTGTCCACGACGAATTCTTGGAATTGGTCCGCGTTGACCGCCACCACCAAAGAAAGTGTTGAATACATCGCCAAAGTCAAAACCTTCAGCACCAAAACCAAAACCGCCAGCACCATTTCCCATTGGGTCGCCACCCATGTCAAACATTTGACGCTTTTCTGGATCAGACAAAACTTCATAAGCGGTGGTCACTTCTTTGAATTTGTCCTGCATAGCAGGATCAGGATTCACGTCTGGGTGCAATTCGCGAGCAAGTTTTCGGTAAGCCTTTTTAATTTCATCTGCACTAGCACTCTTTGAAACACCAAGCGTCTGGTAATAGTCGTTGGCCACGTTAACCTTCCGTCACAATTCGACCTACATAACTTGCTACTGCCGAAACTGCAGCCATATTTGCTTCGTAATTCATATGAGTTGAGCCAACTACACCCAGGCGTGCAATTGCGTGAGAACCGCCGCCATAGTTTGATGAAACCACAGTCGCATCGACTAGTTGAGCCAGCGAGTTCTCGTGCCCAATCTTGACCAACAAATCATCAGAGCTAACTTCGCCAAGAAGTTTCAACAGAACCACGTTTTCTTCAAGAGCTTCAAGGAGAGGCGCCAAAGTGCGGATCTGTTCCTGTCCACGCTTTGCAATATTCGAAGTTCCACTAACAACAATTTTTTCTTCTGGCCGTTCGACTAAAGTTTCAAGCAAGCAAGCCACAATGGAGGCTGCATTTGCTCTTTGGTCTGATGGAAGAGTTTGCGGAAATTCACCGAGCTTCCATGGCACATCAACGTACCGAACTCCAGAAATTAGAGAATTAAGTTTGTGGCGGAATTCATCCAGAGTTACTTCGCCAATATCAGTCGCGATTTCTGTTACGCGTTGTTCAACACGTCCAGTGTCAGAAATCAACACCACCATCACTTTTCGATTTGGCAATGAAACTAATTCAACGTGCCGCACTGCGGTCAATTGCAAACTTGGATACTGCACTACGGCAACTTGTGAAGTTAATTGCGCAAGAAGTTTTGTGGTTCGAAGCATTACGTCATCGAGATCAACCGCTTGATTAAGGAAAGTCTCAATCGCACTTTTTTCGGCAATAGAGAGCGGCTTCACATTCGAAAGCTGATCAACAAAAAGTCGGTAGCCCTTGTCGGTTGGAATCCGGCCAGCACTCGTGTGCGGAGCAGTGATGTAACCCTCTTCCTCAAGTGCTGCCATGTCGTTACGAATCGTGGCGGGCGAAACTCCAAGCACGTGACGAGATGCGATCGCTTTGGATCCCACTGGCTCTCCAGAACGCACAAATTCGTCCACAATTGCGCGCAGAACAGAAAGTCTGCGTTCCATATGGAATCTCCTTTGGCACTCGGGGTTTGAGAGTGCCAAATTGTAAAGGGCAGGTTTAAATCCTGCTCAAGCCGAAATCACGCATAAACTCACCTAAGAGGACGCTCCAGGAGGCAAAATGTCAGAACAAAGTTTCACCCCAGCTCCACCACCGGTTGCCCCGCAATCATCAGGAACCAACGGCAAGCAGATGGCTCTATATTCAATGATTGCCGGCATCGTCGGATTAGTTTTCATACCAATTGTTGGATCAATTCTTGGTTTGGTTTTTGCGAGCAATGCAAAGAAGGCTGGCGGACTAGATGCGACCGACAACACTTACATCAAAGTCGGTGTAATCACTAGTTGGATTGGTATTGCATTCACAATCGCAACAATTCTGCTGGGGGTACTTTTATTTGCGTTTGGAACCGCAATTTCTTGGGGTGCTTTTGGCTAAAAGTCAGTTAGTTGATCAATCACACGGTCAGCGAGCAAGCGACCGCTAAAAGTTAATCTAACTGACCCTTCAACAACTTCAACAAGTCCATCGGCTTCGAGCTGGTGGACTTTTGATTTGTCTAGGAAATTTGTCTTCATACCTTTAGCTAAACGCATTTGAAGCATGATGTTTTCAATTTTGGTGGTTGCTTCATCCAAAACTTCGCGCGCATTTGCCGGGCTATCTCCGGCATTTAGTTTCTGAGTCCAAATCCTTGGTAACTTTTCATTCCACCAGCGAACGCCATTTATGTGGGAGTGTGCGCCTGGTCCGATTCCCCACCAGTTGTTGCTTTGCCAATAGTGGATGTTGTGTAGACATTCAGAATTTGGCTTTGCCCAATTAGAAACTTCGTACCATTCGAAACCGTTACTTCGAAAAACATCATCGATGATTCTGTATTTGTCTGCCATATCGTCATCGTCAGGACTTGGGATAGCGCCAGTAAATATTGCCCGCGCTAAGCGAGTGCCATCTTCGACAATCAGCGCATAAGCAGATATGTGATCAACATCGAGATTCAAAACTGTATCGAGCGAAGTTTGTAGATCTTCAAGTCTTTCGCCGGGAGTTCCGTAGATGAGGTCTAGATTGATTTGTTTGAATCCAGCCGCGCGACTCATCTCAACAGCTTTTGCAACATTGTCTGGGTTATGAGTGCGTTCTAAAACTCTTAATACTGAAGAGACTGCGCTCTGCATACCAAAAGAGACTCGATTCAATCCCCCTTCACGCAGTTCTTTTAGTTGTTCTAGTGTTACTGAATCTGGATTTGCTTCGGTGGTGATTTCAATATCTTCTATTAACCCAAATGTATTTTTGATTTCGGCGATTGCTTGTACTAAATCTGATGCAGGCAGAAGTGTTGGCGTACCGCCACCGATAAAGATTGTGGAAACCTTTGGAGTTTCTCCTAGAACATTTTTAGCTAGTGCAATTTCTTTACGTACACCAGTGAGCCACTCCTGGGAATGATCTTCACCAAGCTCATTTAATGTGTAGGTGTTGAAATCGCAGTAACCGCAGCGAGACGCACAATATGGAACATGTAAATAGATGCTGAACGGTTTTTGATTTAGGTTTTCTAGACGATTAGAAGGCAGTCTTCCATCTAGTGGAGCTGTTTCGCCAACAGGTTGTGCGCTAGCCATTGGATACCTGGCCATGTGTTTGAGCTTTCATTGCCATCTTCACCAGTGGTGGAGTGACTGCACCCATAGCCAGGAAAATCCCACCGAGTATTAACCAACCTGGTACGCCGATACCTATGCATAGGAAAGTCAGAACTATCGGTGAAACAAAATGCGAAGCGCTCAAACTCAAACTCCAAACACCTTGATATTGACCTTGCAAATGTTCTGGTGGAATGCCATAACCAATGCCGAATGAACCTGCTGCTTGACGCAGTTCACCTGTTACATGAATTGCTGCTCCCGCAAGAATTACGAAAGTGGCAAGCGCTGGCGAGTTTGCATAAGTAGATGCTGCATAAACTGCTGCGGCGATTGCAAGCCAATAACTTCCCTGCCTGGTTGCCAAGCCAGCATCGGTTGGGTTCTCAGTTCCTTTTGCCATTCGCACTTGAAACAAAACACAAGCAATCGTGTTTAGAAGTAATGCAGCAGCCACCACCCAAGTAGGCGCTTTGGTATGAGATGCAATCCAAAGCGGAACAGCCAAGTCGAGCATGTGATAGTGAATTGCTAAGACTGCATTGGCCAAAGTCAAAGCAACAAAAGGTTTGTCACGTAAGGCTCGAGTTGCTTTTTCATGTTTCGCACCTGGCAACGGCGGGAAGTTTGGCATCTTCCAGTTCGCATAAGTTTTTGCGAAAGTTGTTAAGGCATTAACAATGATGATGGCTTGATAAGCCCATGCTTGATCAACGACCAAAGCAAAACCTGCAACAAAAGAACCAAGCCCGATGCCAACGTTTGTGACAGCACGCAAATAAGCGCGAATCCGAACTCGCCCATCTGGTCCACCAACTCGACTAATAATTACCGTGCGTCCAGCTGCTCCACCACGATCTAGAAATGAAATAACGGTTGCAATAATCACGAAACTTACAAAGTTGCTTGCGAACAAGTAACTGAAATCCACAATTGCACAAATGAAAGTTACGTAAACTGCTAATCCGCGCGGACCCCAAATATCTGCAAGTCGACCAAAAATTAATGAAGCAGAAATGCCGCCAAATGCAGCAATCGCTAAACCAACGCCAACTTCTTGGGCAGATAAGCCAATAATGCGAGTGAAGTACAAGGCGCTAACTGTGTAGAAAAGACCATTACCGAAAGTGTCAATGACCGTTCCAATGGCCAACCATTTTTCGTTCTTGTCTGTTGGCACAAAGGAGTCCACCGCCAAAATGCGAAGTAGGACCGCTTTCATTATTTATCTTTTGCAGTTTTGTCTGGAGATTCGCCAGTTGATAGCGCGGCAATAAAGGCTTCTTGTGGAACTTCAACTCGTCCCACCATCTTCATGCGCTTCTTACCTTCTTTTTGCTTTTCAAGAAGTTTACGCTTACGGCTGATGTCACCACCGTAACATTTCGCGAGCACATCTTTGCGAATCGCACGAATAGTTTCACGCGCAATGATGCGAGCGCCGATTGCAGCTTGAATAGGTACTTCGAATTGTTGACGCGGAATTAAGTCTTTCAACTTACTTGCCATTGAAACGCCGTATGCATATGCCTTGTCTCGGTGCACGATTGCACTGAAAGCATCCACTGGATCGCCGTGCAAAAGAATGTCCACTTTAACGAGATCGGCCGTTTGCGATCCGGTCGTTTCGTAATCAAGAGATGCGTAACCACGAGTACGAGATTTCAAAGCATCGAAGAAATCAAACACAATTTCTGCAAGTGGCAATGTGTAACGCAGTTCCACTCGATCTTCGCTGAGGTAATCCATTGCATGCATCTCGCCACGACGGGTCTGGCAGAGATCCATCACAGTTCCAACAAACTCATTTGGTGTTAGTACCGTTGCACGAACAACTGGCTCATGAACTTCCATGATTTTGCCAGCTGGAAATTCACTTGGATTTGTCACAGTGATGGTTTTCCCATCTTCAAGCACTACGTCGTAAATAACGTTCGGTGCCGTGCTAATCAAATCCAGATTGAATTCACGCTCTAGTCGTTCACGAACAATTTCCAAGTGCAACAAACCAAGGAAGCCGCAACGGAAACCGAAGCCGAGCGCTGCTGATGTTTCTGGTTCGTAAATCAGCGCCGCATCGTTAAGTTTCAGTTTGTCTAATGCATCACGCAATGTCGGATAGTCGCTGCCATCTAGTGGATAAAGGCCAGAGAAAACCATTGGTTTTGGATCTTGATATCCACCGAGGCTTTCTTTAGCTGGGCGCGAAACCAAAGTAACAGTGTCACCAACACGGGATTGGCGAACGTCTTTTACACCAGTAATCAAATAGCCCACTTCGCCTACTCCAATTGCTTGGGAAGGAGTTGGTTCTGGTGAGATCACACCAACCTCGAGCAATTCGTGTTCAGCGCCAGTTGACATCATGACAATGCGTTCGCGATGTTTTAGTTTTCCGTCGATAACACGGACATAAGTCACTACACCGCGGTAGGTGTCGTAAACGGAATCGAAAATCATTGCGCGTGCTGGCGCATCTGCATCACCAACAGGATGTGGAATTGTGGCAACGATGTGGTTCAACAATTCAGGAACACCAACACCAGTTTTTCCAGAGACTCGCAAAATCGAATCCGGATCCACTCCAAGAATTTTGGAAATTTCTGCCGCGTACTTTTCTGGCTGTGCTGCTGGCAAATCGATTTTGTTAAGCACTGGAATGATTGTTAAGTCATTTTCCATTGCTAGATAAAGGTTGGCCAGAGTTTGAGCTTCGATACCTTGAGCCGCATCGACTAGAAGTACGGCACCTTCGCAAGCAGCGAGTGAACGAGACACTTCGTATGTGAAGTCCACGTGACCTGGGGTGTCGATCAAATTCAAAACATAATCAACGCCGTCATCTGCTTTGAATGGCAGACGTACCGCTTGACTCTTGATGGTGATACCGCGTTCGCGTTCGATATCCATGCGGTCTAGGTATTGAGCACGCATACTTCGGTCATCCACAACTCCAGTGAGTTGGAGCATGCGGTCAGCCAAAGTGGATTTGCCGTGGTCAATATGGGCAATGATGCAGAAATTGCGGATGAGCTCTGGCGGGGTTGAACCCGGTGGATTTTTAGCCACGCTGAACCATCTTTCCGTCTAATTTCTGAGGTTTGAGGGGGTTAGTCTCCCACGAGTTGAGAGTGGATTGGCGCACAAGTACCCCGAGCGGTTATTCTGCGCCCGCTCTAAAGGGAGCACCCCTCGGGGACGAATACGAAGGTAGACCTGTGGCAAACATCAAGTCTCAGATCAAGCGCAACAAGCAGAACGAAATTGCTCGCGAGCGCAACAAGACCATTAAGTCATCTGTACGCACCGCAATCCGCAAGGTTCGCGAAGCAGTTGCTGCTGGCAACAAGGCTGAAGCTGCAGCATTGGCTAAAGACGCTAAGCGCTCACTAGACACAGCAGTTTCACAAGGCGTTCTACACAAGAACAATGCTGCTAACCGCAAGTCTGGCGTTGACGCATTGGTTAACGGTCTCTAAACAAAACACTTTAATAACCCTCGCCTGTTGGCGGGGGTTATTTTTTATCTGTTGAACCTGACTATCGGTTAACTTGCGCCATCTCAACCACAACTCTTTCGAGCAAGGCTTGGCGCTGGATTGGATCTAGAACTTCTACTGTTCCAAGTTCATTGATGTGCCCACCCTTGAGCGCAGCATCGGCGTATGTCAAAAGCAATGCAGCATCAGCAAGTTCAGAAGGTCGCCATTTACGCCCTTGGTCTCGCAAGGTTCGAACTTTCCAAGGCGGCACACCAGCACTTCGAGCGATATCGGCCTCACTGCTTCCAGATGGCGCATTTATTACTTGCAGCAAACTGCGGATGCCGTTGATAGCAGTTGCAATAACTGCTGGCCCCATATTCGGTTCCCGTTCAATTCCCCATCGCAATGCAGTGATTGCAGCGGTTACTCGGCGTTCGAAAACATGGTCAGTGATTACGTATGCTGGCACACCAGACATACCTTCGTAATACTTCTCAACTTCTTCCGCTGAAATTGTGGCTGCTTCTAGATCAGAACTAAGTTGGCTAACCGCAGCAGTAAGCATTCGTAAATCGTCGCCAACCGCATCTCGCAAAGCTTTGACCGCTTCAGGTTCGATTTTTCTCTTGTGGGATTTGAATTCTGTGATGATATATTCATCAAAAGCTTTACCTTTTGGTTTTTCAACCACAATTTGGGTGGCTTTTGATTTCTTAATCTTGTCGATGAATCCACGACCTTTAACAAGTCCTTTTTGGACAAGCAAAGTTCGAGTAGTTGTTTCCTCATCTTCAATCGCCGCCAAAATCGCCTTTTGAAGCGCATCAGATGATTGCTCCACATTGTCGACTACGACTAACGGAGTTTCCCCAAACAAACTTGGAGAAACCGCATCGAGAAATTGTTCAAATGAACTTTCGCTTGATCCATCGATATCGCGGCGCTCAATTCCTGGCTCAGCATTCTTAACCGCATCATAGATTCGGCGAACTTCGCGTTCGGCCAAAAATTCTTCGCCACCTGCGATTAACACGATTGGATGAGTCACAGGGCAACTATGGCAGACGAACTAGACACATCCACGGCTCGACGAAAATGCATCTCGACCAAAGGAGAGATACCCACATTCAAGAGTCGTGAGAACTTTGGATCCAGCTGAT
>JBDKLK010000002.1:0-23295 GCA_039795655.1 Actinomycetota bacterium | reverse complement strand
GGAGGAGCAATTCGCCGCCGCCGCCAGTGCCCTGAATGCGGTCGACGTTTTTCAACTATCGAAACAGCGATGTTGCTAGTCGCAAAACGCAATGGTGTGGTTGAACCTTTTAGCCGTGCAAAAGTTATTTCAGGTGTTCGTAAAGCTTGCCAAGGACGTCCTGTTAGCGACGACGATCTGGCGTTACTTGCGCAACAAGTCGAAGATTCGCTTCGCGCAGCTGGCGGAGCAGAAATTCCAAGCCACGAAGTTGGTCTTGCAATCTTGCCACCTCTTCGCAATCTCGACAAAGTCGCTTACCTCAGATTTGCATCTGTTTATCGCTCATTCGAAAGTCTTGAAGATTTCGAAGGTGAGATTGCAGTGCTTCGAGCATCCGCAAAAGATGTTCAAAAAGTTGAAGACTCGCAGAGTCTCTCGACAACAAAATAACTTCCCATTCGCGACGGTTCCCCACAGGCGCGATGAAATCCGCAATGACAACAGAAAGAGGAAACACCGATGACCGAAACGGTGAGTGGAGCAACCGGCTCTACTAAGAAAAACAAAAACCAAGGACTTTCATTAGAACGTCTTTGGAGCACAGCAGGGGAACACCCATACGACCAAATCACATGGGAACGACGCGATGTAGTGCAGACCAACTGGAAAACTGGCGAAACTGTTTTCGAACAGCGCGGAGTTGAATTTCCAGATTTCTGGTCAGTTAACGCATCAACCATCGTCACCACAAAATACTTCCGTGGTGCAGTCGGAACAGATCAACGCGAATGGAGCTTGAAGCAGCTCATCGATCGCGTAGTGCTTACCTACACCAAAGCCGGCCGTGAACACGGTTACTTTGCAACCGAAGAAGACGCACAAACTTTTGAACATGAATTGACCTGGATGCTTTTGCACCAAGTATTTTCATTCAACTCACCAGTTTGGTTCAACGTTGGTACATCATCACCACAACAAGTAAGCGCCTGCTTTATCTTGAGCGTTGATGACACAATGGATTCAATCCTTAACTGGTACCGCGAAGAAGGTTTGATCTTCAAAGGTGGTTCAGGTGCAGGTTTGAACCTAAGCCGTATTCGTTCATCAAAGGAACTTCTTCACAGCGGTGGAACCGCTAGTGGTCCGGTTTCTTTCATGCGCGGTGCTGACGCATCTGCAGGAACTATCAAGTCAGGTGGTGCAACCCGTCGCGCTGCAAAGATGGTTGTTCTAGATGTTGATCATCCAGACATTGAAGAATTCATTGAAACCAAAGTTAAAGAAGAAGAAAAGATTCGCGTATTGCGCGACGCAGGCTTCGACATGGACCTTGGTGGAAAAGACATCATCTCTGTTCAATACCAAAACGCAAACAACTCAGTTCGCGTTACTGATGAATTCATGCAAGCAGTTGAAAACGGAACCGATTTCGGTCTTCGCGCCCGATCAACAGGTGAAATCATCGAACGTATTGATGCAAAGAAACTATTCCGTCAGCTCAGCGAAGCTGCATGGGCTTGTGCAGATCCAGGAATTCAATACGACGGCACAATCAACGATTGGCACACCAATCCTGAAACCGGTCGCATCACTGCATCAAACCCTTGCTCTGAATACATGAGCTTGGACAACTCTTCTTGCAACCTTGCTTCTTTGAACTTGTTGAAGTTCTTGAAAGAAGATGGTTCATTCGATGCAGTTAAGTTTGCAAAGTCAGTTGAATTCATCATCACTGCGATGGATATTTCAATCTGCTTCGCTGATTTCCCAACCGAACCAATTGGTGACACCACTCGCAAGTACCGCCAGCTAGGTATTGGTTATGCAAACCTTGGCGCACTTTTGATGGCGACTGGTTTGCCTTACGACTCAGAAGGTGGCCGCGCACTTGCTGCAGCAATCACTTCATTGATGACTGGTACTGCTTACAAGCGCTCAGCTGAACTTGCTGGTGTTGTTGGGGCTTACGAAGGTTACGCACGAAACGCAAGTGCACACCAACGCGTTATGCGCAAGCACGCTGCAGCAAGCGATTCACTTCGCAGCAGCTCAACCTTGGATGCTGATGTTGCACAACTTGCAAGCAAGAACTGGGCAGAAGGCATCAAGATTGGTGAAAAGAACGGCTGGCGTAATGCGCAAGCATCTGTTCTTGCACCAACCGGCACCATCGGTTTCATGATGGACTGCGACACAACTGGTATCGAACCCGACTTCTCACTAGTTAAGTTCAAGAAACTTGTTGGTGGCGGTTCAATGCAGATCGTTAACCAGACCATTCCAATGGCTCTTTCAAAACTTGGCTATGCAACCGAAACTGTTGAAGCGATTGTGGAATACATTTCACAACACGGTCACATTGTCGATGCTCCTGGTTTGAAAACAGAACATTACGCAATCTTCGATTGTGCAATGGGCGAACGTGCAATCACTCCGATGGGTCACGTTCGAATGATGGCGGCTTGCCAACCATTCTTGTCAGGTGCAATTTCAAAGACAGTAAATATGCCAGAAATCGCAACTGTTGAAGAAGTTGAAGAGATCTACTTCCAAGCTTGGAAGATGGGTGTCAAAGCACTTGCTATCTACCGCGACAACTGCAAAGTTGGTCAACCACTTTCTGATGCGAAAGCAAAGAAAGTTGAAGCACCGACAACAACTGCAGTAACTGGACAACCAATTCGCCGTCGTATGCCAAAGAAGCGCACTAGCCAGACTGTTTCATTCTCAGTTGGTGGAGCAGAGGGCTACATGACTGCAGGTTCATTCGAAACTGGCGAACTTGGTGAAGTGTTCTTGAAGCTAGGTAAGCAAGGTTCAACACTTGCTGGTGTAATGGATGCATTCTCAATCGCGATCTCAATTGCATTGCAGTTCGGTGTTCCACTAGAAGCATTTGTTTCTAAGTTCACAAATATGCGTTTCGAACCAGCTGGTATGACCGACGATTCAGATATCCGTATGGCTCAATCCATCATGGACTACATCTTCCGTCGTTTGGCTCTTGATTACCTACCACTTGAAAAGCGCGCAATGCTCGGCATCTTTACTGCCGAAGAACGTGCAGCCCAAGTTGCAGGCTATGACACACCAAGTGCTAGCACCGAAGAAATCGCTTCAGTTGTGATCAAGGAACTAGAAGATGTTGCACCAGTTGCAGCTGTTCCAGTGACTATCAACACTGAAAACGCTCACTCTTCAGCTGAATTGCTTGAAGCAATCACCGGAAAAGTTAGCGATGCTCCACTTTGCTTTACATGTGGCATCAAGATGCGACCATCAGGTTCTTGCTACGCCTGCGAAGGCTGTGGCAACACCAGCGGTTGCTCTTAACCCTTCCCTAATAAATGGGGTCTGCTTTATGCAGACCCCATTTTCGTTTTTACACCTGCATTCATCTATGCTGTCTTAAACTTAAGTCACTGAATAACTAGCAGAAATTAATCATCATGAATTACTTTGTAGAACTCGCAGTTGAGCAACCACTATTTCTTCTCACAACTCTTTTAGGGCTCGGCGCATTCATTGGAAACCTAAAAATCAAAGGAATCTCGCTAGGTCCAGCGGGCGTGCTGTTTGCTGCTCTTGCTTTTAGCGCTTATGACGAAAGATTGATTCTTGCCAAAGATGTTGGCTACTTCGGTCTTGCGCTTTTTGCATACATCGTAGGAATCGGTGCCGGCCCTTCATTTTTCAGAGCGTTGAAAACCGGCGGCAAACTAGTAATCACGATTGTTGTCGCATTGACTGGCGCTGCTGTTGTATTAGTTGGATTCGCAAAAGTAATTGGAATTGATGGCCCAGTTTTGTCTGGTGTTTATGCCGGTGCTTTGACCAACACCCCAGCCCTTGCAGCTAGTCAAGAAATTTGGATAGACGCAGTCGGGGCTAACACACCAATTGTTGGGTATTCGGTTACTTACTTGTTCGGGGTAATTGGAATGCTGATTGCTGCTGGAGTTGCGGTAAAAAAAGTTTCCCCTAACTCTGATGATGAGATTTCTGCAAAGCCGCCAAAATTGACTGGCGAAACTATTCGAATTGACGTTGATGGTTTGCCTACCCTCGGTGAGATCGCACATAAGTACGAAGACAAAATTCGTTTCTCAAGAATTATGACAGGGGATAGCCCAGGGCATCCAGGATTGATTGACATTGCAACTGATGACCACAAACTAGTGCGCGGAGATATCGTCACCATCATTGCAGACCGTGAAACTGTCGAAAAATTCACCGCAGAGGTCGGGCACTCATCTTCTGTTGCTTTGACACTAGACCGCTCAAATCTTGATTTCCGTCGCATTGCAGTTTCACATAGAAGTGTGGCAGGAAAAACTCTTGGAGAACTTCGGTTGCCGCAAAAATACGGCGCTGTCGCAACCCGTATTCGTCGCGGCGATGTTGATTTGTTGGCCCACGATGATTTTGTTTTACAAATCGGCGATCGCGTTCGAGTTGTTGCAACCCAACATGGATTGGCTCGTGTTGCAAAACTTCTTGGAGATTCCGAGAAGGCTGCAAGCGCCTTTTCTATCGTCAGCCTGGCAACCGGTATTACCGCAGGTGTAATTTTGGGTTCAATTCCGTTCCCGATTCCAGGTGGTCGAGTTTTTGAATTTGGTATGGCAGCTGGTCCGCTGATTATTGGTTTGATTATGGGCCGCATCGGCAAAACAGGCAGGGTTGTTTGGTCATTGCCTCACACTTCATCAAGCGCACTAAGCCACTTGGGAATGATGCTGTTCTTAGCCTATGCAGGTTCCACCGCGGGCCACGCGTTGAGTGAAGCAATCACAACTCCAATTGGTTGGAGACTGTTGATTATGGGTCTAGCAACCACTGCAACCTCTGCACTGGTATTCATTTTCATTGGCAGATACTTTGCAAAAGTGTTTGGCCCAAGACTCGCCGGAGTTATGGCTGGTTCGCAAACTCAACCAGCTGTTTTGGCATATGTGAATGAACACACTAAAGATGACCCTAGAGTGAATTTAGGTTATGCAGTTGCTTACCCAGTTGCGATGATTGTGAAAGTCTTGATCGCACCAATTCTTGGTAATTTCTAGTAAGAGATTTCTGCCCAGAAGTGGTCTAGTTCGCGGGTAACAGTCAAAGTTCCATTTTTGGTTTTACCATTTGGCTTGGTCACAAATACTGGGCATTTAACGTCGCCGTTTTCTTCAAAACAGGCAGACTCTGTATTCCAAGGAATTGTGTAGTCCTTGTTCGAAAGACGAACTGTTGCGATTGGTGCCCAAGCGTTTTCTTCAACATTCCAATGAAGGATTTCCACTTTTTCAGGACCAACTTGATCACCAAGAGTGCAAGCGGCTGTAGCCACCATATAAATCTCATTGATTTCTGCGGCTTCAAGCACTATTTGATTTAAGTACTTGACTGATACACCTTCGGTGGAGCAACTCACATAAGAAAGTGATGTATCAGGGGTTTTGACTTTGGCATCAGTGAGGCGCTGGAAATAATCAGAAGGAGTAACAGTGACCTGAGGTGAATTTGTTGGTGGAGCCGAGTTTGATGGAGAGTTCGAAGCGCTAGGTGAAGCGCTGCAAGCAGAAAGGAAGGCTGCTACGGCTACAAGGGCTACAAGTGATTTTTTACTGTTACGCATAGTGGCAGAGCCTAACTTCTCCAGGCTAGCGAAGTCGCCAGCTTTCTATTAGCGCCAAACCAGCAACGGTGAGTCTCTTCCAATTTGGGACTTTTGCCCGTTTGTTGAAAACGTCGAAATCAATCTTTTCAACTTGGTTAGCGATTCCGCAGTAGAGGATTCGAGCGGCCTCGATGCAGGGCTGGCTAGAAGGCTCAAGCAGTGTAATACCTGCTCTTGAGCGCTGCTCTAGTTCGTGTACACGCGCGATCTGAAAACGTAGAGCATTGCGTAGGTTGTCATCCACCACGCGATTATTTAGCGTTTCTGGTGTCACCGAAAATTGACGTAATTCTGACAACGGTAAATAGATTCTTCCTCGTTCTAAGTCTTCGCCAATGTCGCGAATGAAGTTTGCAAGCTGGAAAGCAACACCTAAATCGGTTGCGAATTTGTAAGCATCCTCAGAAGACGGTTCAAGAATCGGAACCATCTGCAGACCAATAACAGCCGCCGAGCCATAAACATATTCGTAAAGATCCTCGTAAGTCTCATAGCTAGTGGTGGTCAAATCCATTTTCATTGAATGAATAAAAGCTTCAAAATGTTCTCTTGGGATGTTGAATTTTTTTGCGGTGTAAATTGTTGCCGCACAAATAGGGTCGGTACTGAAACCAATCTCGAGATCTTTGAAAAACTGGTCACTCCAGTTGGTTAGCCAGTGTGACTTTTCTTCACCGGTCAAAGTAGATTCAAGATCATCAACAATTTCATCGGCATACCTTGCGAATCCATATAGAGCATGAACGTATGGGCGCTTTTCTGGCGGCAAAAGTAAAGTCGCTAGGTAATAAGTTTTTCCGTGCGCCGCATTTAGTTGACGGCAGAGCTCAAAAGATTTTTGAAGATTAGGGTCGGTAATTCCTGCTGCTTTAAGTTCTCTAAGCGACATACTGTTCTTCCAAGTTGATCAGTTTTCGGTTTTCTGGTATGAACATTAAACCCATCAGTGAAACTAGCACTAGTATTGTAAAGATAACTTCACCAATTGTTATTGCAGAATCTCGAACCACGACTGCTTCGGCGATTGAAAATGCCGAGACCAATAAAGTGCCATATATAGTGATTCGAATCGACCAAAGCGTTTTCAGTCCACTGGCTGCAAATAAAGCTAGTGGCCACAAGAAATACCAAGGGAAAACAACAGGACTTAAGAAAATCATGCAAGCAAAAGCCAATGCGGCTTTGCGGGTGGAATTGGTGGAGTTATCTATCAGTGCAAGCCGTGCGATGTAGATTGCCGAAACCAATAGGCCTAGGATTCTAAACACGCTAAATATTTGAGAATTCAGATCATGGCCAAAGAGTGAAACAAATGAAGATACAAGTTCACTTGCGGCAGTAATTGGCGCGGCAAAATTCAAAACAGTTCCCGGGGTCGTGATTGCGTTTAGCCATCCAAACCCCGTATTTGTAACAAAACCAAACGCAACTAAGACGCCTAAAGCGACAGCCCCAGAAATTACCCAATTCCGGATTTTCAAATTCCAATTTGTTGCTTCTTTTGCCAGCCCAATAAATGGGAGAGCTACCAGCGCAATCGGCTTAATTGCAATTGCAATTGCCAACACAAACGCACCTGTGAACAAATGTTTCTCTTGTGCCAGCGCAAATGCCCACACCAACGCAGCAATCATCAAAGCATCATTGTGGACGGCGTTAACTAAATGCAGAATTGTTATTGGATTTAGAACCGCCAACCAAATCGCAAAGTTGGGACTAATTCCGTGGAGCTTTGCCAAACGATTTAAACCATAAATCGTAAGAATTACTGCACAAATATTTATAGATCGCAGAATCACCATGCTGAAGTAAGGGTTATCTACCGACACTCCAGCGGCGAATTTCTCAATAAGCAAGTAAATCGATCCATAAGGTGTGGTGGTTTCTGCCCACATCGGATCAATGCCAAGGTTGAACCAGTTTTTGAGAACCGAAACACCAGTTTGGTAAGGGTTAAAACCTTTGAGCATCAAATTGCCTTGGGCGATGTATGAATAAACATCGCGTGAGAAAAGTGGTGGAACAAATAACGAAGGCAAACTTGCGGCTAATGCAAAACGAGACATCTGCAGCGGGGAATGGATTTCATGTTCAATTTCAAGCCAAACCATGGTTAGAAGCAGAACACCCACTACCAGGGATGATATTCCAATTAATCTTCCTGTTTCAGTTAATCGCATCGCGCGAAAGATGAAGTTTGATTCAACATAAAAATTAGGAGTAAGCCAACCAAGAGTTATGGATGCGATCGCAATCAAAAAGCCAGCCGCAAAGAAAGGTATAGACGGCTTTTTTGTAATCAAGTTATCGCCAGGCTCGAGATTGGTAGCTTGAATCTTTACCAGTAATGCGCTCTGCAGCTAGACGGCCTGAAACCAAAACCATTGGCACACCAACTCCTGGCTGAGTGCCTGAACCAGTGAAGACCACATTTTCACCCCATAGATTCCCAGGTCTAAACGGGCCGGTTTGCAGGAATGAATGTGCAGAAGCAAATGGTGCACCGCGTTCCATTCCTCGGTTTTGCCAATCGAGTGGAGTGGTGAGGTGTTCAACCTCGATGCTGTCTCCGAAGTTCTTATAGCCGCGCTCTTCTAAGGTCTTGACCATGTAGTCACGATATTTAGAGCCTTCTGTGCGCCAATCAATATCTGCATCAAGGTTTGGAGTCGGGAATAGCACGTAATAAATTTCTTTACCCGCAGGCGCAAGACTCGCATCGGAATATGTTGGGTTGGTAACAAGAATTGATGGATCAGACATGAATTGTTTTTTATCGATTAAATCTGTGAAAACTCCAGACCATTCTTTACCGAAATGGATGTTGTGGTGTGCTGTCTTTGTGTAACGCTGACTTGAGCCAGCCAACAAAAGCGCACAAGAAGGGGAGTATTTCAATCGCTTTACTGTAAGTGGTTCGACACCAAGCAAATCCCGGTAGGCCACCGGTAAATCTGGATTCAAAACAAAAGCATCTGCTTCAATTCGGCGGCCATCAGTGGTGATCACTGCGGTAGCTCTTGAGTTCGAGTGTTCAACGCTTTGTACCGTCACGCCGTATTGGATATCTACGCCGTGCTTTTGTGCACAAGCCGCCATTGCTCGCGGTAAAGCGTGCATGCCGCCTTCTGGGAAGTAAACCCCTGCAACGCTGTCCATGTAGGCAATCACTGCATAAATTGCTAGTGCGTCGTATGGAGACAAGCCGGCATACATGGCCTGGAAAGAATAAATGCGTTGAGTGCGCGGGTCTTTCAAGAACTCATTGACTTTTGGTGCAAGTTTTCTAAATCCACCAATCGACAACAACTTCACCAAGTTTGGAGTCAACAAATCAAAAGGCGAATCAATGTTGCGGTCAATGAAATCTTTGATTTCATACTTGTAAAGGTCGGCAACGAAATCAACATACTTCAAATAGCCTTCCGCTTCCGAAGAGGAAATCACTCTTTCGATTTCAGCTGCCATTTTGTTGACATCAGAATGCACATCAAGAATTGATCCGTCGGGGAAGAATGTGCGATACAGCGGATTGACCTCTTTTAGTTTTAGCCAATCGTTCATGTTCTCGCCGACTGCATCAAAAGCGTCTGCGATTAAGTCTGGCATTGTCAAAACGGTTGGACCGGTATCGAAGGCGTAACCGTTGTCATCAATCAGACCTGCGCGACCACCAGGTACGAGTTCGCGTTCTAGCAAAGTTACTTTGCGTCCAGCACCGGCAAGTCGCAAAGCAGCTGAAAGTCCGGCGAGGCCAGCACCAACAATTACAACATGGTCGGTTGGTCCAGAAACTTTTCGCGGGAAGGCGCGAGGGGCAAAACGGGTTAAATCCATCATGAACTTCTTTCTGTGGCCGCAACCGCGAGGTTTGCCAGCACATAAACAGCATCTTTGTTGAGCAAATCTGAATTGAGTGCTGTCAAAGCTTTTTCTCGATTCTCGGCTATTAATTTTTCAACTTCTTCAACTGCGCCGGAACCATTTAGTAATTCCTGAAGCATCTTGATGTCTTCAGCAGACAAATCTTTGTTACCAAGCTTCGACTTAAGAACTTCGGCTTTGTCTGCATTGAGTTTCTTCAATGCGATTGAAACTAGGACTGTGTGCTTGCCTTCACATAAATCATCGCCTGCGGGTTTGCCTGTGACTTTTTCGTCACCAAAAACTCCGAGCAAATCATCACGCAACTGGAATGCGATACCGAGTGGAATTCCGTAGTCTGTAAGCACCTGAACCACATTTGCATCCGCACCTGCAAGCAGAGCGCCCATATGAAGTGGACGTTCGATTGTGTATTTGGCACTCTTGTAGGTAATCACTTGAAGAATGTTGTTTAGATCTGAATCCGATTTCGCTTGTTCAAGTAAATCTAAATACTGACCTGCGAGAAGTTCGGTTCGCATCAAATCATAAAGTTGTTTGGCATTTTTTAATTGAGGATTTTCGAAACCTGAATTCATCAGCATCTCGTCTGCCCAAGATAGGCAAAGGTCTCCTAGCAAAATAGCGCCACCTGCACCGAACTGTATAGCTGACGCTTGCCAATTATTCTGGGTATGGAGAGCTTCGAATTTTTTGTGGATGCTGGGATTTCCGCGTCGAGTATCGCTGTCATCCATTAAATCGTCGTGGATTAGAGCACAAGCCTGCAAGAACTCAAGGGCGGTAGCTGCTTCAAGAATTTCGGCATTGTCTGTTCCGCCTGCAGCTCGGTATCCCCAATAAGCAAAAGCAGGGCGTAGCCGTTTGCCACCAGCCATCATTTCGGAGAGAAAATCAGTAAGGACGTGAATTTCAGAGCTAACTTTTTTCAGAGTTGGAATCTGCGAATTAATCATCGCTGTGACTGAACCCGCAACGCGATTTCTCAAATCATCAATTTCGAGAACCTTGAGTCCTGAACTGGTATCCACATCCTGAATTGACACAGGGCTAAGGTATCGGGCGCAGCGCAGACCTGCACTCACAGATAAGGGCATACTTGCGCCCCTATGGAAGCCAAAGTGACATTAATTCGCGATGTAATTGCCGCCAAGAATGGCGCGCCAACATTCTCTTGCGAATTTTTCCCCCCTAAAACGGATGAAGGATTTGCAACGCTTTGGCAAACCATCGAAACCCTAGCCCCATACCACCTCGATTTCGTGTCTGTTACTTATGGAGCAGGGGGATCCACTCAATCAACTTCGCGAGATGTGACTGCCAAAATCGTTGCAGATTTCAATATCCCAACTTTGGCGCACTTAACTTGTGTTGGTTCAACATCCGATGAGCTCACAGCGATAGTTAAGGACTATTCAAATCTCGGGATTCACAACATTCTTGCACTACGCGGAGATCCGGTAGCTGGACCAGGAACACCTTGGGTTTCAACTCCAGGCGGATTTGATTACGCATCTGAACTTGTTGAGCTGCTTAACTCGCTAAATGATTTCAGCATTGCTGTCGCTGCTTTCCCCGGTAAGCATCCAGAATCAGTGTCTCTTGAATTCGATGCCGAGATTCTGTTGAAGAAACAACAAGCAGGTGCAGACTTCGCAATTACAAATCTTTTCTTTGACGCTAAATACTATTTCGAGCTCATCGATTTACTGAAAAAAGTTGGCTGCACGATTCCCGTGATTCCAGGAATCATGCCGGTAACTAATGTTAATCAGATAGACAGATTTACAACTCTTTCTGGTGCAGTTTTCCCTGCCGTCTTAAAAGCCAAGTTCCTTGAAGTTGCAGACGACCAAGAGGCAGTAATCAATCTTGGTATTGAATCGGCTACCGAACTTGCTAAAGAACTTCTTGCAGGTGGAGCGCCAGGAATTCACATTTATGGGTTGAATCGCTCTACTTCAACTGAAGCTATTTTTGAGAATCTTGGTTTGAAGAAAAACTAGTTAGTAACATCATTGCAATGATTGGAATATCTTGCACGAAATGAATGAACCAAGAAGTTGCAAATCCATTTGTTTCAATCATTGCGCTAGCCATAACCCAACCCAAGAAACCTGCCATTGCTACACCAATGATTTTTCCTGGAGATCCGAAGTAGTGGGGAATTCCAAAAGCTAATCCTGAAACTATGGCAATAGTTGCACTGGCTGCTACTCCTGATAGCAATGTGACAGGTATAAACCTAAAAATAAGTTCTTCAGTCAATGAATTCATCAATGCTAATGGAAACCCAAGCAAAATTGCTTTAGGTAAGAAATTCCAGTTTGGTTTAGTTCCTCTGAGTAGTTGGATTCCGACCACAATAGTTGTGCCAATGGCGGGAACCAATGCCATCGTTAAGCCAACAGTTCGCCAGTTGTCCGTAGGAGCAAATCCGAGCCACTGCATTGAGGCGGCAGCTGCATTTTGATTGCCCCAAAAAGATATCTGCATCCCCCCACTAAGTACTACAGCAACAATGGAAATGGCTGAAGCCGCCGCAAGGGTGATTAGCTGATAAATCCATTGGGTTTTTAGACGGCTTAATTTCAGACTGTTTGTGTAATTGCCAATCCAAAAGAGACAGCTGGCACCAATAACTGTCAGCAATGTGAAGCTAATTTGTTGCATTTGATTTATTCCCCAAAACCTTGTTCACAAACAGGTCAACAAGCACTCCGAAAATAATTCCCCAAATCAAGTCCACTCCGATGGTGACAATCGCAGTGGTGATAAACACTGCAAATTTCTGCTTATTTGTTTTCCATAATTCACGAATAATTTTCAAGTCAATGATTCGAAAAGAAGTGCCAATCAAAACTCCGGCGATTGCAGCGCTTGGAATTAGGCCAAACAGCGAACCGCCAAAAAGAACAACAAATAGCAATACGACTGAATGCACCATCGCTGCTAGTTTTGTTTGAGCTTCTGCTCGAACATTTACATTTGTTCTTGCAATAGCTCCGGTGGAAGGCATCCCTCCAAATACTGATGCGACAGTTGAACCGATTGATTGACCTACTAGCTCCTGATTCGGCTCAAACTGCATTGGGGATTTTGGGTCAGCCAATTGATCCGCAACTCGGGCAGCAAGCAATGATTCGATAGCGGCGAGAAGCGCTACAGACAAAGCAGGTAACAGCAACAGATTCCAAGCGCTGAAATCTATTTCTGCAAGGGAAAAAACGCTGCGCGGAATTTCGCCAACAAGTACTACATCCAATCCGAATATTGCAACGAACGCGGTTGCAAAAATGATTGATGAGAAACTTGCTGGTACGTACCAAGAGATTTTTAGTCTACGAATCAGGTGAACGAGATTGAACTTAATAAACAATGTTAAGCAGAGAACCGCAATTGTTGCGAAGCTTAAGTTTGCTAATTCGATATTTCGAATTGTGTTGATGGCGGTGGGGATAGTTCTTTCACCTTCACCTTTAGGCACGTTTAGAGCCAGTGGTATCTGTTGAAGTGCGATGATTACTGCGATACCAAGTGTGAAACCTTCAACCACATCCTCTGGAATCTTGTTTATTAGAGTGCCAGCTTTGAAAAGCCCTAGTAAAAGAATTATGACTCCCGACATAATTCCTAACAGCGGAATAATCGAAACACCATGATTCTGAATCACTGGAATCAGCACCACAGCCATAGCGCCAGTCGGTCCGCTAACTTGGTATTTTGAACTTCCAAAAAGTGCGGTTAAGAAACCCGCGATTACAGCAGTAGCAATTCCGGCAGCTGGTGTCATTCCAGAAGTAACACCGAACCCGATTGCTAAGGGCAGAGCCACAATCGCAACAGTGCTGCCAGCAATTAAATCCTTTTTCAGTTGTTCACTGTTTTGAGGGAACCCTGACAAGGTGAACATTGGAATCTTTTATTCGCCGACTTTGAGCGGTTTTGCACCAGTGATGCGAATCAACTCAGTAAACGTTGTTGGGAAAACTGAATGCGGGTGACCAGCGGCTGCCCAAACTTCATCCCAATTTCCAAGCATTTCGTCAATCAAGATAGTTAGTTGAATTGGATAACCGCGTTCATCCACTTCGGTTTCTGGATCTGCCTTCCAAGCGAAAGGGCTAACTCCACCAATTGCAAAACCGGACCAGCGACGCACGAAGTCTGCATCAGCACGACCGAGTTTTTCTACACCCAATGCTGCAGCCACAAGATTGGTATCCACGCGATGTGCACCTGAAGTAATGACAAGGAGCGGATGCGGTTCGCCATCAGGCTGGGGGAGAGTGAAAACAATCGAAGATGCCACTTGTCCAACATTTATATTTTGGGCTGCTGCAGCTTCGGCAGCGGTTCTAGCGCTATCTTCCAGAATCGTGATGTTGTCATGGTGTCCAGCCGCTCGCATCGCGGCTTTTACACGTAGAACCGATGGATGGTTTGCAGGCATGCTCAAATCGTACTTTGGAGATGCCGATGTGTAGCGTTCCCCAGTGAGTTCACCATTGGAGGAATTGTGAAAAATCGCTACCAGCCAGACCCGTACGGAAAAGTTGTACACCCAGATTGGTCGCGCAATGCGATTATGTACCAAATCAATACCCGCCAATTTACTCAGGAGGGAACCTTTGCAGCAGCAGAAAAAGAACTTCCAAGACTTAAAGAACTTGGCGTAGATATTTTATGGTTGATGCCAATCAATCCAATTGGTGAAAAGAATCGTAAAGGGAGTTTGGGAAGCCCCTACTCAGTTAAAGATTATTTTGCTATTAATCCTGAATTTGGCACCGAAGAGGATTTTCGGAGTTTTATAAAAGCCGTTCACGCCAATGGAATGAAGGTAATCGTTGATTGGGTTGCAAACCACACTGCATGGGACAACCAATTAGCAGTAGACCACCCAGATTGGTACACGAAAAACTTTGAAGGTGACTTCATGCCAACAGCTTGGTGGGACTGGGATGACATCATTGATCTTGATTATTCAAGTGAAGAATTACGTGAATACATGACCAAAGCTTTGAAGTATTGGGTTCAGGAATTCGACATAGATGGATACCGTTGCGATGTTGCAGGTTTCGTACCAACTGATTTTTGGAACAATGCACGTAAAGAATTAGATGCAATTAAACCAGTATTTATGTTAGCTGAGTGGGAAACCAAAGATTTGCATGAGTACGCATTTGACATGAGCTATGCCTGGAGCTGGAACGACTCTTTGCACAAAATCTGCACCAAAGGTGATGGTCTGCTAGGTCTACTTATTTATTATTCATGGAACCAAAAGCATTGGCCCGAAAACTCAATTCGAATGATGCACACCTCCAATCATGATAAGAACTCTTGGGAGGGTACAGAGTTCGAACTTTTTGGTAAAGGTGTGAAAGCCGCAATTGCTTTCAGCTTTGTAAGTGAAGGTATGCCGTTAATTTATAACGGCCAAGAAGCCGGAAACGAAAAGCGACTCGAATTCTTTGAAAAAGATCCAATTCAATGGAAACAGCATGAGCACGGTGATTTATTCAAACGCCTGATTCAGATCAAGAAGGAATTCAGCTGCTTAGACGTTGCACCTTGGGGTGCGAGAATGCAGGAAGTTAAACCAGTTGGCAGCGACCGAGTTTTCGCTTTTGTTCGTGAAAATGAAAAAGAGAAAATATTTGTCTTACTGAATTTTTCCGATTCACCACAAAAAGTTTCTTTCCAACATGGTCCACAAAACGGAACCTACACAGAGTTGGTGCAAAGTGGAGATATCCAAATCACTGAAGATAGCCATTTGGAACTAGAGCCTTGGGGATATCGAATCTTTGGCTTAAAAAAGTAGTTCATAAACAAATAGCCCCGCAGTAGCGGGGCTATTTGTTTATATTTACTTAATGATGTCAGAAGTTTCTTCTTCGCGAATCTTCCAAGGTGCGCCATACTCAATGACTTTATCCATAAATGGTTTTGGATCAAACCATTCTGGGCCATTGATGCCTTCTGGTTTCCAAATTCCTTCGTGCAAAAGTTCGCAAGCGATAACTGGATTCAATGCGGTTTGCCAAACAACAGCTTGGTCGCCGTACTCTTTCATTGACCATTCGTTATCAACAACGTGATAGATGTAAACAGATTTTGGTTCACCTGATTTATCTAGACCTTTGACCAAGGTTCCAGCACAGGTTTTACCTTTCATTCGTTCACCAAGTGTTGCCGGGTCTGGCAAGCCAGCTGCGAGCAAGTCACGTGGCGAAATGCTTACACCTTGAACTTCAACGTGTTCACGTCGATCCATACCAATCAAGTGAATGGTTTTAAGAACGTTAATGAATTCTGCGCCAAGACCGTATTTGAAGTTGACTTTACGTGCATCAACTTTTTGCGGAATCAACACAACTTCTTCGTGCTCAACGTTTACGCATTCAACTGGGCCGATACCTTCTGGAAAATCAAAGATTTCTGGTTCGCTAAAAGGTTCAGTTGTGAACCAGCCGCGACCGTCTTCCCAAACCAATGGTGGGTTGAGACATTCTTCAATTGTTGTCCAAATCGAAAATGATGGGGCGAAGTCGTAACCTTCGACAGTTAAGTTTGAGCCATCGAGCACTGTGATTTGGTCGATGCGACTGAAAAGTTCATCAGATGCATAACGAGCAAACACATCGCTCATGCCAGGTTCAATTCCCATTCCAACAAGGGCGTAGATGCCACGTTCAGACCAGTTCCAGTCACGAGCAAATTGTTCGTCACCAAGTTTTACGCCTGTTTCTGAATGTGGCAGAAGTGGATGTGGGCGAGACAAGCTCATCGCCATATCCATGTAATTGACTCGTTCTAATTCACAAGCCAAAAAGATTGGCATCACATAACGCGGATCAACTGCGTTGATTACGACGTCTGGATTCACTTCGCGAATAAGTTCACGAATAGCTTCCAAATCTGATGCATTGACCTCGGCAGCAGTAAATCGTGGATCTTCCACGCGTTTTGCAGCTGCTTGGGCTTTTTCTAATGTGTAGTCAGCAATCGTCATGCTGGTCAAGAAATCACGACGCGAAGCGATGTTCGCAATTGCCCGTCCGACTCCACCTGCTCCGATGACCAGGGTCCTCACGGATTTTCACCCCTAACGGTGTTTAGTTTGGGCGAGAGTACCGCACCAATCTCAATTTTTGCGCTTACGGGGGCAGGACCTACGCTTGCGCCTGTAAATCACCCAAATTGGGCGATTACTTAAGTTTGGAGGTCCGTTGGCAGGTCAGTTTGAAGGACGCGTTCTCGTCCTCGGTGGAGGCTCAGTATCACAGTGCTCCGTCCCCCTTCTTCTAGAACACATTGTTAAGCGCCCGAATCAACTGACAGTCATGGACTATCAGGATATGCGACCTAAATTCGCAGATGCAATCGCGCAAGGTGCCAATTTCGTTACTGGCAAAGTTGAAAAAGAAAATCTTTCTTCACTTCTTTCACAACATCTCTCAAGTGGAGATGTATTAATCGACCTTGCATGGAATATTGATGCAAACACAATCATCGGCTGGTGCCACGACAACGATGTGCTTTACCTAAACACATCAGTTGAAGAGTGGGATCCGTACGAATCACAATCAGATCGCGATCCACGTGAACGTACTTTGATTGTTCGCCATCAAAAGATGGATGAAATGAAAAACTCTTGGAAAGAAACTGGTCCAACAGCAGTTGTTGAACACGGTGCAAATCCAGGAATGGTGTCTCACTTTGTAAAGCGCGCACTTACTGAACTTGCAGCTGAATGTCTTGCAAAGAATGTATTCGATGCTGACCGTGAAGCTGACATCCGCAATGCATTAGTAGATCGTGAATACAACCGATTGGCATATTTGCTTGAAGTAAAAGTAATTCACATTTCAGAACGCGACACCCAAGTTACCGATCAACCAAAACGCCCAGGCGAATTTGTTAACACTTGGTCAGTAGCCGGTTTCCACGAAGAGGGAATTGCGCCAGCAGAACTTGGTTGGGGAACTCACGAAAAGAAACTGCCTGCAAAAGGTTTGCGTCACGAGACATCTGAAACACAAATCTGCATTGCTGCTCCAGGTGCTACAACTTGGGTTCGCTCATGGGTACCAGATTTTGAAATCAACGGTATGGTGGTTCGCCATGGTGAGGCTTACACAATCACTAAGCATTTAACCGTTAAGGATGATTCAGGTAAAGAGATTTACCGCCCAACCGTTCACTACGCATATTGCCCAAGCGATGCCGCAATTGCATCAATGCGCGAACTGCAAGCGAACAACTGGGAGTTCCCAACTAAAGAACGCATCATGAATGACGAAATCATTGATGGTGAAGATCGCCTAGGTGTTCTTCTGATGGGTCACCCATTGAATGCTTGGTGGACAGGGTCCTTGCTTTCAATCCACGAAGCCCGCAAGCTAGCTCCACATCAGAGTGCAACCACATTGCAGGTTGCGTCTTCTGTACTCGCTTGCACAAAGTGGATGATTGACAACCCAAATCGCGGTCTCTGCGTTCCAGATGACCTACCTTGGGATGAAGTGCTCGAAACCGCTTATCCATATTTAGGGCCAATTCACTCAGGACCGGTTGACTGGACGCCGCTTAAAAACCGAGTGGATCTGTTCGGCAAATGGGATGGCGAGGCTAAAAGCAGCGATCCTTGGCAGTTTGAGAACTTCCTCATCTCCTAAGAACATCAGAAAAGGGCGGCTCGGCAACGGGTCGCCCTTTTTGCTACTCGCCAAGCAACATCAGGATTCTCTAAACCTTGGGTCTGGAGTGTAGTTTTTGCCATTGATATTTGAGGTCAAAAGGGATGGTTATGGCCAGCGACAAAAACACTGAAGAAACCGGCAAGCGCAAGGTTCTCGACTGGATCGGTTACAAGAAAGACGAAGTTCTTTCTGCCCCTATGACCCCAGAAGAAATGCTTTCGAAGATTCAGAAGCAACAAGAAGAGATTGCTGCTCTTCGCGCCCAAAAAGATTTCCATGAATTAGATTCACAAGAACTCGAAGCGCTTGCTTCTGAGACTGCTGTAACTATCTTGGCAACAGTCCACAAACGTGAAGCAGATGCTAAAAAAGCAGCTGGTGCAGCGATTGCTGCTGCTGAGAAAAAATCCGAACAAATTATTGCTAAGGCAGAAGGCGCTGCCGCTGAACTGCATCTCGCCGCTGAAAAGAAACTTAAAGAGGCTGATAAGCAATCAGCTCAAACAATTGCAGCCGCTGAAGCTACTGCTTCTGCAACTTTGAAGAATGCAACTGCCGAAGCTAAATCAATTGTTAGTGGTGCAGAGAGCGAGGCTGCTAAGGCAGTTCGAGATGCAAATGCACTTGCTGAAACGACTCGTCGCGAATCTGAAAGTTACGCCACCAAGACTCGTCGCGATGCCGATACTTATGCTGCTAAGACAACTAAAGATGCAAACGACATCGCAACCACAATTCGCAAAGAGATTGCTGATTCTCTAGCTATTGCGCGCGCAAATCACATTGCAGCAGCAGACACCCAGGAGAAAGCGCGTCAAGCTGCTGAAAAGGCCTACAACACAATTATTGCTTCAATCGAAGACTTCGATAACCATGCAAAGAAAATTCAACAAGATCTAAAGCCTGCAACTGAAAAATGATTTCACAACGTAAACACATCGCAGCACTAGATGGCATTCGTGCAATCGCCATCATTGCTGTAATTGTTTACCACATGAATCCAGCGCTACTAACTGGCGGATTTTTAGGTGTTGATGTTTTCTTTGTTTTGTCTGGATACCTAATCACTTGGATTTTGTTAGATCGTTACAACCATCTCGGCCAGATTGATTTCAAAGGTTTTTACCTTTCGCGCGCAAGACGACTTTTACCAGCGTTTTTCTTTTTAGCATTCGGTGTACTTGTTGGGGTTGGACTTTGGGCGCCAGACACAATTGAAAGATTTCTAACAGATTTACCTTGGGCAGCTACTGGCACAACAAACTGGTGGTTCATCGCCACCCAACAGGACTACTTCGGCCAAATTGGTCGCCCATCGCTCTTGCAGCACACATGGTCACTAGCAATCGAAGCTCAGTTCTATTTGCTGTGGCCGCTACTGATTGCAACATTCGCTAATCGAATTCACATCAACCGAGTTCGCTGGACAGCGTTAATCGGTGCAATGTTTTCTTGGGCAGCATTGATTTGGACAAGTCATTACTCAACCGCAGATTTCACATCCGCAAATAGTCACGTTTATTTCGGAACCGACACCCACAGCAGTGGTTTGTTTATCGGCGCCGCGTTGGCAGTGGCGTGGAAGCCAAGAAACTTCCGCGGAAGAGTTTCGCAAAGCGCAAAACGTTTTATCAACTCTGTTGGTTTTGGGTCACTTGGATTCTTGCTGCTCGCATTCGTTTTCGTGAACGAATTAACTGGGCGGTTTTATCTAATTAGTTTCCCACTTGTTGGAGTTGCAACTGGTCTGTTGATCGCATCTGTGATTCACCCAGCTTCTATTTTGGCCAAATGGCTTTCTAATCCCGTTGTACAGTGGATTGGAACTCGTTCGTACGGTTTGTATTTGTGGCATTGGATTGTGATTCAGGTTTTGCGTCCTGGTTACGATTTGAATTGGGCTACTTGGCAAGTAATCGCTTTGCAAATTGCCATCATGGTTAGTGTTACAGAATTCTCATACCGATTCATAGAGATGCCAGTGCGCAGGGGAGTTATTGCACGTTGGCTGCAATCAGTGCGTGCACAAACACTTCGCACTCGCAGATTAATCGCCAGCATCACTGCAGTTTCAGTTGCTTTACCGTTGTTGCTTGCAACTGCGATTGGTGCTAACGCCGTTGTGGTCTCACGCAAAGATCCAATCGGAATTGGAACTGTTGTTAATTTAAATCCATCCGACAGTCCAACTCGTGTTGCACAAACTGAACCAGAGCCAACGATTACGCAAGAAGCTCCAGATTCACGTAAGGTTTGGGTTTATGGCGACTCAGTTGTAGTTGGAGCTAGCCAAGGTTTTAGAAAAGGTTTCGATACTGCAGGTGTTCGTGCCGAAGTTGCTTTGCAATCTTGGGTAGTTATGAAATATCTAATCAAGCACGGCAAAAAACACGGTGGCAAGTACGACATCATTTTTGATATCGGTGTGAATGGTCAGCTAAAAGAAATTTTCTTGACTCGAATTTTCGATGCATTAGCTGAAGCTGATCGAGTCGTAATAATCAACGCCTCGGTCCCACGCGTTTGGCAAGACCCAAACAATGAATTGATTTCCCAAGTAGCCACTCGTTACCCGAATGTCCGGATTGCTGACTGGGCTCTGGCGAGCGAGGGACATCCCGAATACTTCATTTCAGACGGGGTTCACCTGACCCCGAAGGGCGTTAAGGCGTACATCGAGTGCGCTCAAGAAGCCTATTTAGGACCTTGATTTAGGCTCAAATCAAGCCACCAACCTTCCATTGTTGACATTGTCAGAGGGTTTCTGTTTACTTGGCTATCGAACAAATGTTCGAATAGCAATGTGAACCCCCTGAACACATTGCGTATGCAGGACACCTAGCTCTGACTCGTCCTCGACCCACCAGTCAGAGCAGGTAACGGCACCCGACCGAACCAGTCGTTGCTTTCTTTAGCTTTCGATGACTAGTTAATTCGGTCGGGTGTCTCCTGCAGGGCATAGCGAAACTCCCCACGCTTGCGGGTCGTCAGGACATCTAAGAAAGAGTTTTGCAAACTAGCTATGTCCAAGCGGCCCGAAGTTTTTCAATTACAAGTTCAAACCAAAAACGATATTCCAGTTCGCTTCTATTGGCGGGGGCAGTGGTATTCCGTTCGCACAATTTTGATGTACTGGCTTGAGGTCGGATCTTTTAAAAATGCGACACCATGGTGGGAATCAATCTCGGCAGTTTTTGCTGATCACATTTGTTCTGATGTGGATGAACAAGATGTAACTTGGCATATCTGGCGAATCGAAGCCGCTAACCAAAACGGAAAAATTGTTAGCGATATTGCTTTTAGGGAATCCATTTTTTCGGCTAACGCAGAGCCGTGGCGGATGATTCGAGTATTCGACTAAATGTTTACCCATCTCAACGTAGTTTCACATTATTCATTGCGTTATGGCATCGCATCGCCAGAAGAAATTGTGGAGTATGCGCAAGCACAAGAAATGTCAGCAGTTGCACTGATTGATCGCGACGGAATGTATGGCGCAGTTAGATTTGCAAACGCATGTATGGCAGCAGATATCAAACCAATAATTGGTTGCAATCTGCCAATAGCTAACTCTGGCATCGAAATTGCTGCTCCAATGATTGGTGGCGCAAGTTTGGATGCAGGGCAAGCTCGGTTTATTGCTATAGCGCAGGGATATGGCGGAATGGTTGGACTTAACCGTTTAGTGAGTGCGCACCACGAGGTTGGAGTAAGCCACGAAGTTGTTTCACGAATTGTTGAAATAGTTCAAAGCACAAATAGTGGGTATTTAAGTATTTTGCTTGGGCCGAACTCAGATCTTGGAAGAGCGATATCCCAAAAGCAATTCAATACCGCTCGCGAAGTTTTACAAACCTGGCGCAATACTGGTGCTGAGATTTATTGTGAATTGGTTTCACATCGTTCGTTAGGGGATACCCAACTTGCCGCGAAGATGTGGCAGTTTGCAAACGAAAACCATTTGCCAGTGTTACTCACCAATGCAGTTAGGCATATGGAAAAGGCGCAAGGTAAAACTGCGGACATTCTTGATGCCACTCGCAAACTGGTGCCACTCTCAAAAGCAAATGTTGAACGCAAGAACAACGAAGCGGTATTCAAATCTGAAATCGAGATGCAGCGTTTAGCTTGTGAAATTGCGCAATGCGCAGGCTACGGGATTTCTGATGTCTGGAAACTTCTACAAGTTACCGAAGATTTCGCGCAGAGTGCAGTAATTGATCCAGAGAATGACATGGGTATCGGTCAAACTTTTGTGCCAGAGCTCGATGTGATCTTGGATCCGAAACCGCATGAATTTTTAGATGAGGTGTGGTCGCGAAATGCAGCGATCCGCCGAACTAAAGAGGCCATCGCAAAGGAGGCTGCAAAAGCGGACCAAATCTTGCGCAGCATTTGTGAATCAAGATTGCCAACAGATAATCAGGTTGCAAAAACCCGACTCGACGAAGAACTTCAAACTATCGCGACTCTAGGTTTTGCTAGTTTCTTTCTAACTGTAGGCGAAGTGGTCAAACTGACTCGGGAAAGAAATATTCGAGTAGCGGCTCGTGGTTCAGGTGCCGGAAGTTATGTAAATCATCTACTTGGAATTTCGGTGCTCAATCCATTAGATCACGGATTGATTATGGAACGGTTCTTGTCACCGCTGCGCAGTTCTTTGCCTGACATCGATATCGATGTTGAATCCCATCGCCGATTAGAAGTGTATGACGCAATCTTTGAAAGGTTTGGCCAAGACCGAGTCGCATGCGTATCAATGATGGATACATATCGGGTGCGAAACGCAATTCGAGACGTTGGTGCAGCCATCGGTTTGCCACCAACCGAAATAGATACTTTCGCAAAAGCATTTCCGCGAATCAGAGCACGAAACGCGAGAGCTGCTCTTGTTGAGTTGCCAGAACTAGCGAAGTCTGGTTTTGGAATACTTGCGAAATCTGGTCAGTTGAATCCAGTGCTTGAATTGATTGAAAGTCTCGACGGATTGCCGCGCCATGTGTCGATGCATCCGTGCGGGGTTTTGTTGAGTGATTCATCTCTGCT
>JBDKLK010000001.1:0-35097 GCA_039795655.1 Actinomycetota bacterium | reverse complement strand
TCTGCAAACTTCAATTTAATAAACAGTAGCTCGGACTACTTCATAGCCGGAGTTGACCAATCCTTGCTAACTCACTTTTGGTCATTAGCGGTTGAAGAACAGTTTTACTTTATTTATCCCCTAATTATTTTCTCAATTTCATATTTAGGTTCGAACAGCCGACTTCGCAGCTATCAATTGTTTCTAGTAGGTGCAGTTACAACCTCAGCTATATGGAGTTTTATTTACACCAACTCGAATCCAATTGCCGCCTACTACTCACCATTCACTCGGTTTTGGGAATTAGCACTAGGTGGTTTGGTAGCGGTGATTCCAGTATCACTTGCTGACAAAACTAAGCGAATAAATGGTTTGAATTCAATTGCGGCATTTGGCGTTTTGATTTATGCAGTTGCTACTCTTTCAGAAAGTTCAGCCTTTCCTGGAATAAACGCTTGGATTCCATGTGCGGCCACCGCATTAATCATTTGGAGCGGAACTGCTCAATACGGCAAAGGACCAGCCACCTGGCTCTCTGCAAAGTCACTCACCTATGTTGGTGACATTTCGTATTCGCTTTATTTGTGGCATTTTCCTTGGTTATTGCTTTCAGCAAGGCTTTTTGAAGTTTCACTTCCGCAACAGGTTGCGGCTATATCAGGAACATTTATCTGCGCTGCAATTTCTTACCATCTATTTGAAAACCCAATTCGGCATTCTCACAGACTGCAAAAAGACAAACTAGCGGTTTTTGCACTGCTTTTGATTAGTATCGCACTTGTTTGGGATACGAGCTTGGTAGTTGAATACCTTTTCTTAAACGCCAATTAGTAACTGCTAGTTAAAAAGCATTTGACCTTTGCTTTTCACTTTTACATTGAAAATATCTTGAAGTTCTGAAATCACATAAGTTGCCAAAACATTCTGCCCAACCCAGGTGAAGTGAATTCCATCGGTGCCACGAATTTTTTGATTCTTGCCGTTTACTTTTGCCCAGTCACGGTATTTACCTCGACTGTCAGCCATCAAATCCCAAGTAGGAATGAATGTTGCACCATCTGTCGCTTCGACGGCAGATGATGATCTGTCATTCAGAACTGACATATAGCTTGCGAAATATGAAGATTGCATAATCGGCAATCCAACCCAAACCACATAAGCCCCAGAATCAATTGACTGGCTAATCAACTTTGCGGCTTCAGCTTCATACTTGGCATTCCATTTCTTGCTGCCAAACTCACTGACCTGTCCATTGATTTTCATATTCTGGTGATCGTTGGTTCCGAGCATCACGATTACTAAATCAGGATCGGCGTCATCTATAAAAGGCTTGATTTCTTTTGGCCAGTTGTAGAACCAAGAGTTGGATAGGCCGGTAGAAGACTTACTTTTGATAACTAAATCAATACCTGCTGTTTTTTGAAGTTGACGTTGCATCCCGTACGCCAAATTATTACCAAGGGAGTCACCCACCACAAGCACAGTGCATTTGCCGGCAGAAGTCGCAACTTCTTCAGCGGTTAGATTGAAATTGCAGCCTTTTGCTTTTTGGGCCTTATTAATCGCTGACAATGCTGCAGAAATCTGCACTTGCTCGGATTCGGAAGGAGTCGGAGTCTTAGTTACTTTAGGAGCATTCATTAATTTCTCTGCTGTTGCGGCATTAGCGCTGGTTAATACATAGCCAGCCGCAAGCAAAAAGACAAATACTGAGCTCAAAAAAAATCTAAAAAGTCTGTGTTCCTTTGCCATTGAAATCTCCTAAACCAAACTTAAGTTTAGTTCTTTCCCAGCATTTTTGAGATGTCAGAATCGATTGCACCAGGCAGCAGTGTTGGCGCATAGCGCTTTATGGTTTTTCCGTCTGGGGAAACTAGGAACTTGGTGAAATTCCACTTGATTGCACTTCCAAAAAAGCTACCCGAATGCTTTTTCAAGTACTTGAAAATTGGGTGCGCGTTTGAACCATTGACATCCACTTTTTTGGTGATGGTGAAACTCACGCCATAATTTAGAGAGCAAAACTCAGCGATTTCTGCATCGCTTCCAGGTTCTTGGTGAGCAAACTGATCACACGGGAAGCCGATTACTACCAAGCCTGAATCGGCATACTTTTCATGCAGTTCCTGAAGCCCGGCATACTGTGGAGTCAGGCCACATTTGCTTGCAGTATTAATAATCAGAATTGGATGATTCTTGAACTGGCCGAGGCTGACCTCTTCACCAGAGTTCTTGGTGAAAGTTAAATCGTAAATCGAATTAGTCACGAGTGAAGTTTATTTCACCGGCGAGCTCCCCGAGCATGATGTCAAAGCCGTCGCCAAACAACTTGCGTGTGGTGGTGTTCAAATCAGCACGAAGATCAATCAGACGTTGGTAGCCCCACTTAGGTCCATGCAAGCCTTCGCCCTCAACAGCTACACATTTGTCCAAAACTTCGGCCATTCCATCAAGCCACTCTGCACCTTTTGCGTATTTTTCAAGCCAAGGCGCAATCTCGTTGCGAAGCAAAGGAGCGCAATATGAATCTGCATTAATGACTGCAGAATTATTGCGAATTTTCGTTACTGCTTCGCGAGCTGCTGCTGCAGCTTTTGCTGGTTCGCCATTTCGCCAAGCGGTTGAACAAGCACCAATAGTTTGATTGAACTCAGGAGACCAATGACCTGTCAAGCCCAAAGAGTTTCGGAAAAATTCTCTAGTCGCTTTGCGATCAGCTTCAACTGGAATCAAATCAACAAGAATTCTTTCCCACGATTCATATGCGGCATATTTTTCGGTTGACCAGAGGTAATCACCAATTGTTCCAAGAGAAATAAGTGAGGCTTCGAAAAGTTCCATTGGATTAGCAAGTAAGCCAGCTGAATATTTGTGCAAACCTTTTTCACGACCATCGATTGGACCGATATGCAATCGGGTTGCCATTGAACCGTCATTAACTGGGTAGTTGTCCCAGTAGAAAGGAGGTCGGCGAGTACTGCGATCAAACACAACAGCATCAGCGATGTCTAAGTAACCGCTGCAGATTTCACGACCGGTCCACATCAAATCAATTTGCGGATGAAGTTCGTCGCCCATTACATGGCAGTAAGGCTCGGTTCCGCGACCTGCGTAATGCATTGGGCAAAGAATTACGTGAGCTAGCGGGTTTGCTTCAACGAGTTTTGCACGGACTCGGTTTGCAAAATCAGCGTGTGCTTGGGCAACGTTGCCGTATTTCGCGAGATCGTTTTCGTGAGTCAAAGTATCTGGGATGTCATCGAGTAAAAGACCAAAATGTGTTGCACCAACGGATGCCATTTGCAAGAACTTGTTCACTACGGCTTGAACATCTTCGTCGCTTGAATAAGTTACAGACAAACCTGGAGAAACACATGCTGATACATCTACTGCATTTTCGTTTCCGCGTGTAATCAATTCCGCAAGTTCAGCCATGAAATCTTCGTTTAATGGGTTACGCCACTGGAAACGTTGCCACTGGGCATCTTTAGGAGCAATTAGGTACAGATTCATACCAAAATCACCAAAGTGTTCAATACCTTTTAGGCGTTGCTGATGAGTCCAAGGGTTTCCATAAAAACCTTCTACCACTCCACGCCAGCGGAAATCTGGCTTGTCTTGCAATTCAAGTTTTTCGGTGGCTCCAGCTTTAATCCACTTGTTAACTGCATTCAAACCCCAGCGAACTGAATGAATATCGGTTGCAGCAAGCTCGATGTTCAATGCCTTGTTCTGGATAGTTGCTGTCACCGCAAAAGTTTCGCGAGTCATTGCATTCGATTTTGAGACAGTGACATTGCAGTCGTAGTTAGCGAAAACACTGTTGTGTCGCTTGAAGAAAAAGTTGATGACGGATTCTTGTGAAGAATTTGCACCAATGATTTCAACCATTTTGTTTCCTACCCTGCTTGTAAATTAGTTAATCTGAAATCGTTATCTCGGCCGTTTGCATCTTTCAGCAACTGCGCCCGAACTTCGGCAGACATGCCACCGTTATTCACCAATGCTGCGTGCATTAGAGCTCCAACAACTGGCACAACACTCAAAACGTTTGATTTGAAAACAAAACCTGATGAATCAATGATTTGATTGAACGCAGAATCGAAAATGTCATTTTCTGCAGTGTGTAAACCGCCAGCACGAATTAGTGGAATTTCTCCACTGAAATTCATTTGTGAAACTATGCCAATAACATCGTGCGCATGTTGGTGAGCTGTCGCTGTAACAATTTCAATTGCAGCATCATCTCCTGCGGTGGCCAACTCAAAAAAGATTGGTGCAAGTGATTCATCAATCCCAAGATTTTCTCTAGCCACGGCTTGGAAAAAGGAATTCGAATCTTTCTGTCCCAAAGCTTTGATAACTCGATCAAACATTGGAGTTTTTGCAATTTGGCCGTGATGCATTTTGGCAAGTGTTTCAAGTGCCAGGCTAACAATCTGGCCAGCTCCACCACCTTCACCAAGATGCATGCCCAAAGTTTCTTTGGTTTGTTTCAAATCACTAGCAACAGTTTTGCCGCCAGTTCCAGCAATTGAAGCAACGCCATTTCCCGTTGGGCTTCCTGCATAAAGAACTGCGAAGGCATCATTCATCACAGCGGGCTTGCAGCCCAATCCATTCTTTGCGATGGCTTCCGCCATCATTTCTTGGTCGGATTGCCAGTCGATTCCAGCTAGTGCAAAAGTTGCATACTTAACAGAAGCGCGATCACAGTTTGCGTCTAGCAAAGCTTCATCAATTGCCACAAATAGTTCGCGAACTGCAGCAGTTAGGCCAACTCTTTCCCAGTTGCCTGTACCTGCGACGCCAACACCAATGATTTCTCCAAGTGAATTCATAACTGCAGCGTGAGTTTTTGTACCGCCAGCATCAACTCCAAGATAAATATCAGTCATCGAGCGCTCCAAGCAAACCTTTGTGTTCTTCTTTCAAGCGCTGCCAAACTTTTGGTGCTATCGACAGATCTGGACCAAGTGGATTTGTAAGCAATGCCCGCAATGCTGCATCGCTATCTCCATGCACTGCGGCTTGAATTGTTAAAAGCTCAAAGTCTTTTACAGTAGTAACCAGTGAATGCACATCTGGACGCATTGCAGATGTTGGAATCGGAGTTGCACCCTTTGCATTGATGCGGCAAGGAATTTCCATAACTGTGTCTGGAATCATTCCCGGAACCGCGCCTGCATGCTTAGCGTTAACAATATGAATTGTGTTTGCATCTGATGCGATATCTGCCATCAATTCAGCAGCTGAATCTGAGTAGTAAGCACCACCGCGCTTCATCAATTCTTCAGGCTTGTGTTTCAGTTCTGGATCTTGGTACTTCTTGAATAGCTCAGCTTCAATTTCCATAACCTCACTTGCGCGAGTGTTATGTTTCTTTTGGTAAGACAGCCATTGCTGAGTCTCGTAGTAATAAAGCAAGTAGTAGTTTGGAATCGCATCAATCATGTCGATGCTTTCAGGCTGCCAAATCGGATCATCATCCCCTGGCGCTTGTTTTCCGGTCAGTCCTCTAAAACCACGAATTGCATCGTTCGAGAGATCCTGGCCTTCAAAACGCAACCCTCGAACCCAAGACAAGTGATTCAAACCGATGTAATCAAGTTCTAAATCTTTGAATGGTTTATCTAGAGTGGTAGAAATTTCGTTCTTGATATTCCAAGGCACATTGCAAAGTCCAATTGTGTTCAACTGTGGTCGTTGTGAAAGCAAAGCCTCAGTAATCATGCCTGCTGGATTTGTAAAGTTGAGAAGTTGGGCATCTGGTGCGTGTTTGATAATTTCGTCTGCAAGTTTCAATGCAACTGGAATTGTTCGAAGGCCCTTCGCGAATCCACCGACTCCAACAGTCTCTTGACCAACAAGATTGAACTCACGACCTAACAATTCATCGCGGTGGCGCGCAGCTTGTTGACCAATGCGGAATTGGCTAACCACAAATCTTGCACCTTTAACAGCGTCAGCTTGGCTCTCCGTGGTTTCGATTTCGATACCGCCACCAGAAGCCGCAACCATTCTTTTTGCGAAATCACTAACTATCTTTAGGCGCTCAGGATTAATGTCGCAAAGTGTGATAGTGGTGATAGGTAAACGATCACGTCTAAGCAAAACGCCATCTATTAATTCCGGGGTGTAAGTGGAACCACCACCAATAACAGCTAATTTCATTGCGCAATCTCTACATTTTCTCTAGCGGCTGAATAAGCATTCGATCGACGAGCAAACACTCCGTCTTGTGCAATTTTGGTTGCAAGCGCGTTTGCACCAAGCAAAACTGCATTGTCACCAAGTTCGGTTACTTGAATATTCGGCACAAATGGAACCATCTGAGATGAAACAGACTGGATTTCTGCAAGCAGCACATCAGCTTGGCGGCCGATACCACCGCTAAGAATCACTGATTCAACATCAATTACTGAGGTAACCGAAGCAACATAGAGGGCAATTCGGTGGGCAACGTTAGTAACCACTGCCAATGCAAATGCATCTTTTTCTCGAGCAGCTTGGAAAATATCTACAGTTTTGTAAGGTGCTTTAAGTTTTGTATCTGGATAGTTTTTGGCAATAGATGCAGCAAACGCTTCAACATTTGCACTTGATGGGTCAGTGCTGCTGTGGCGTTTATCATCTTCACCAGAAAGCGGAATGTAGAAAACTTCGCCAGCTGCACCACGATGCCCACGATGAAGTTCGCCATTGATGATTAATCCAGCACCAATACCTGAACCCACAGATAGCACTGCAAAAGTTTCAAGATTCTTTCCGGCACCAAAATTTTGTTCAGCAATTGCAACTAGGTTTACATCATTTTCAATTGATGGTTTAAATCCGAATTCTTTTTCAAGCAAATCTGCAAGATCTACACCTTCCAGTTCACTTATCGTTCCTGCTATCGCAATTTGTCCGGCAGTTTGATCAACCACACCTGGCGAGCCAACTACAAAACTCAAAATATCTTTTAAGGTGTAGTTTGATTTGTTAAGAACTTCATCAACTGCAGAATGAACAGTTTTGATGACGTTAGAAAGTTTGGTGTCACTAAGTGGATGACTTGCGGTTGCAATAGTGGTGCCGTTGATATCGCTGACAGCTGCACGAATAAATCTTGCACCAATATCTACTGTTAAGACTGCACCTAAATCCGAAACCGCATAAAACATTGAACGTGCACGACGCGGATCACCACTCATCGGCATTTCTTCTCTTACGAGACCTACTTCAACAAGGGCGCGCAAAACTTGAGCGGAGGTTGGGCGCGATAGTCCTGCCAGGCGCGCAATTTCTGCTGCGTGAGCAGGGCCTTGTTCGCGCAAAATATCTAGAACTCTTCTTTCATTGAGTTCACGTAGATATGAGGGAACTACCTGAGCGGTTACTTCACTCATGTCCCTCCTGGAATTTGGTAAAAATAGGTTAACTTTTTAATCAACCTACCTATATTGCGTTAGGATACTTTACAATAAATCACTAAATACGCCTAGCAGAGAGCCCTAAAGCCCCAAGGAGCGCCCCAAGATGACCTTCCACATCGACTCAGAGATATCCACCCAACCAGAAAACTGGCTCGAGGCTGCGGCCCTTGCTGGGCAATTTCGCGAAATTCTGCCCCAAAAGGGTGAGCGAGTGGCGGTAGTTGGCTGCGGCACCTCTTGGTTCATGTCGATGGCTTTTGCCCTTCTCCGCGAGAGCACAGGTCAAGGTGAGGCAGACTCATTCACAGCCAGCGAAATGAACTACAACCGCCCTTACGATCGTGTTATCGCTCTCACCCGCACCGGCACAACCACCGAAACTGTAGGCGTCCTTTCCAAGCTAAAGGGCAAGGTTCCGACCGTTGTTATTACCGAAAAGCACGAGTCACCGGCTACAGAAGCAGCTAGCCACTCAATTGTTTTGGATTTCGCTTCTGAAAAATCTGTAGTTTCAACACGATTTGCGACCAGCACTTTGGCACTCCTTCGTGCACATATCGGTCAAGACTTGACCAAAGCCTCTGCGGATGCAGCATTGATGCTGAATGAATCGGTTGAACAATATGCATCAGCGGAACAAATTTCTTTCCTTGGAACAGGCTGGTCAATCGCAATGGCTAGTGAAGCAGCTTTGAAGACTCGCGAAACCGCGCAGTTCTGGGCTGAAACTCACCCAGCAATGGATTACCGTCACGGACCAATCTCTATTGCACAGCCAGGACGTGTTGTTTGGTGTTTCGGCACACCACCGGAAAATCTTCAAAAAGATGTTGAAGCAACCGGTGCTTTCTTCGAAACCCGCGACATTGATCCAATGGCTCACTTGGTGCTTGCACATCGCACAGCTGCTGAATTGGCACGCAAGCGAAATGTGAATCCGGACCAACCGCGTCACCTTTCTCGCTCTGTTGTTCTATCCTGAACTCATGGTTCGCGTTAAAGCATCTCAACTCGTAACTCCTTCTGAAATAATTTCAAACGGAATTATCGAGTTTGATGAAACCACTGGATTAATCACAGGAATTCATTCTTCAGGTGATGCTGATGTTGTTTTCGATGGCGTATTGATTCCTGGCTTCGTCGACATCCATTGTCACGGCGGTGGCGGTTTTTCATTCGACGATCCATCGAACGTTAAAAACGCGGCAGATTTCCATTTAAAGCACGGAACCACTGCAGTGCTAGCAAGTTTGGTAAGTGCACCGGTTGCAAAACAAATCGAACTTCTTAAAGCTCTAAAACCTTTTGCAAATGATGGCACTATTGCAGGTGCACATTTTGAAGGTCCATTTTTGTCTGGCGCAAAATGCGGCGCACAAAATCCAGCAGTCTTAACTGCACCAAATAGTGAAGATGTTGAAAATATTATTTCAGCGTCTGACGGAGTTTTAAAACTCATCACAATCGCACCAGAACTTGAAAATGCAATCGGTTCAATCAAGAGGTTTGTTGGTGCGGGTGTCACGGTTGCTCTCGGTCATTCAGATGCAAACTCAGATGAAGCAACTATTGGCGTAAATGCTGGTGCAACAGTTGTCACACATTTGTTCAATGCAATGCGTTCTCTGCATCACCGTGAAAGCAGCTTGGCAGATGTCTCATTAACCGATGATCGTCTATCAGTTGAATTAATTACTGATGGAAAACATGTTGGCGACTTGAGCATCCAACTTGCACACAAAGCAAAAGGACGAAAAGTCATTGCCATCACAGATGCAATATCCGCTGCCGGTATGCCAGATGGAGATTATGACCTCGGCGGAATGAAAGTCACTTGTGCAGATGATGTCGCTGTAATTGCTGGCACAAGCACACTTGCCGGCAGTACACTGAATATGGAACGAGTTTTTTCTCGCCTAGTTTCGGTTTACGGATTTGATCTCGTTGAAGCAGCCTGGGCCTGCTCAACCGCGCCAGCTAAAGCAATTGGTTTGAACACTGGCGCTTTGGAGATTGGCAAGAAAGCCGACTTCATCCTTTGGAATAATTCAATTAATTCTGTTTATAAAAATGGCTGCTTAGTTCACAAGAACTAAGCAGCCATTTAATTATTTATGATTAACCTTTAACACCGGTCAACGTAACACCTTCGACGAACACTTTTTGTGCGAAGAAGAAGACGACAATCAGCGGCAACATAAACAACACCGATGCGGCCATCGTTGTATTCATATTTGTTGCGTGTTCATTACCGAACTGCGTCAAACCAATACCGAGTGTCCAAAGATCTGGATCTGCTGACAAATAAATCTTTGCACCAAAGAAGTCATTCCATTGGCCGATAAAGGTAAAGATCGCAATTGCGTAAATCGCTGGTTTGGCTAGCGGCACAATAATTCTCATCATCAGCTGCCATTCGCTACACCCATCAACACGACCTGCGTCGGTCAATTCTGAAGGAATACTCACAAAGAATTGGCGGAGCAAGAAGATCGAGAATGCACCAGCGAAGAAGTTAGGAACAATCAACGGCAAGTTCGATGGAATCCAACCGAACTTAGCAAAGGTTACGTAAATCGGAATCATCGTTACCTGTCCAGGCAACATCATTGTACCCAGAATAAAAACGAAAACCGTCTGGCGACCTTTCCAGTGCAAGTGCGATAACGCATATGCAGGAGGCACGTTTGCAATAACTGCACCAACCACACTCAACGCTGCAATCACAAATGTGTTCCAAGTCCACTGAAGGAAAGGAACTGTGCTCAAAACCTCAGGATAGTTTTCAAAAGTCAGTGGATTTGGCCACAAACTTCTCATCAACGCTTGGTCACCATTCATCAATGAAACGATGATTACAAGGTAGAACGGGAAGACAAACATCATTGCAAGTGTGAATAGACCTGAATGATTTGCAATTCCATAAAGGAAAGTGCGAACACGCTTGTTACGCAAAGCACCTTTTGATTGCTTTGTTGTCTCTTCCGACATCTCGTAAGTTGAAACTGTCATTTAAACATCGATCCATTCGGATAGTGAACCCAACGCTTTTGGGTTACCAACATAATTACTGTTGCAATCAAAGTGATGAACAACAAGAACCAAGACAACGCAGCTGCATAACCCATGTCATATTGTTGGAAAGCGGTTTCGTAAATATGTGTCGCGTAGAAGTACATCGACCTCGTGTAGTCACCATTAATCGTCAGACCGGTGGCAATGTATGCCTGCGTGAAGTACTGGAAGCTACCAATCACACCAGTTACAGCTGAGAAGAAAATAACTGGGGTCATCAATGGAAGTGTTACGTAGCGGAATTGTTGGAATGCATTTGCGCCTTCCAAACTGGCCGCTTCGTATAGTGACTTGTCGATGTCGAGCAAACCAGCCAAGAAAATAATCATGGTGTCGCCGATACCCCATAGACCGAGAATGATCAAAGCCCATTTAGAAAGGTTTGGATCATCAAGCCACATGATTGGGTCATATTTCTTAGACAAGTGAAGTTTTTGTAAGAACATATTGATAATGCCGAAGTATGGCTGGAATAGCCAAGCAAAGATCAATGTACTTGCTACTACTGGAACCATTGAAGGCAAGAAGTAGACAGTGCGGTAGATGTTGCGAGTTTTGCCGGCTTTAGTTAGCAGCCAGGCACTAAACATCGCGAAAGCGATACGAATTGGAATACTCGTAGCTGAAATCCACATAGTGTTCTTGAATGCATGCCAGAAGAGTTCATCTTCATAAAACATACGGTTGTAGTTGGCGAGACCAATCCAACGAGGTGGATTAACCATGTCCCAACGAGTGAATGATTGATAAAAGCTTGCAATCATTGGATAAGCGGTAAATAGAAGGAAGCCTAAAGTCCAAGGAAGCATGCACATGAAAATAAAAAAGCCTGGAGTTTTCACCCCATGCTTTGGTTTGGGAGCAGTCGCCCCTCGCTTAAGCGAGGGGCGAACTGCCTTACCTGAAAGAAGAGACATTACTTAGCTGTAATTTCTCGCCAACAACTCATTGATGTCTTTGGTGATTCCCTTTAGACCGGCCTTGAGATTTGTTAGGCCGCCTGCTTGCCATGCAGCAAACAGATCGTTGACGGCTGTGATTTCTTCGTGTTCACCAGTGTTTAGCAACTTGTGGTAGCCAGAACCCTTGTGGTTAGAAATACGGAAGAAAGGCTTCAACCATGTTGGAATGTTTACACCTGAGTCAACTCCACGAGCTGCGTTCAAGTGTGAAGGATCGCCGTATGCGTTTGCCCAGTTGCGAGCCAACTTAACGTCAGTTGTGAATTCCTTTAGAACTGTCCATGCATCACGGAAGTTGTCAGTTCCACGAGAAATACCCATGTTGTTAGAGCTAACGATGCCTGCACCGTATTGCTCATCATGGATCTTGTCATCAACTGGCATTGGAGCTGCGCCGAAGTTAACGTCTGGGTTGTTGCAATTGAATGGATCCCAGTCTGGGTTACAGAACAATGAACCCAACCAGTCAGCATGTGTAAGCATTGCTAGACGACCTGTGTTGAAGTCGTTGTCAGATGACCACCATGCACCAGCTTGTGCAATGAAAGCCTGGATACGAGTGCTGCCCTTTTGGAAGTTGCCGCCACCGTAAACATCTGCAATGAAGTCATGTTGCCAGTTGAATGCTTTTGCCCATGCTGGATCAGATGAGAATGCTGCTTTGTTGTTAGCAGTAAACCAATCTGCACCGAATTGCATAGCCAAGAACAAAGCTGTCATATCGTTGTCCATGTAACCATTCCAAGGAATGTAACCAGCAGTGATGATGCGACCGTTACGGATAACAGTTAGCTTCTTTGCAGCTGCAGTTAGTTGGCTGATGGTTTCAGGAGCTTTCTTGATTCCAGCTTCTTTGAAAAGATCTTTGTTGTAGAAGAAACCGAAGATTTCAGAGCTGAATGGCAATGCACAGTGATTGCCCTTTGAAACGATACCGTTCAAAGATGCAGCGCTAAAGGTTTTTTCTAGATCCAAACCGTTTGCACCGTTGATTTGCTTGTTCAAGTTTTTCCATGCGCCAGTTCCACAGAACCAACCAGTGTTACCTGAACCGTTTGCCATAGAAATGTCAGGACCATTACCTGCGTTAATAGCTGCAAGTGAGGTTTCCATGTCTTGACCACCAACGATGGTCACGGTCAAACCTGGGTGCTTTTGTTCAATACGTGAAGCAGCTTGGTTGAACTGATTTAGTTGCCATGCACGGGTGCTTGGAACCCATACTGTGATTTCGCGGTTAGCTGCAGATGCAACGTTTGCGCTAATCAAACCGGTTGCAAGCATTGCGCTTGCTACGAGACCGGCTAGAAGACTCTTTTTCTTCATTTATTCCTCTCTCCAGCAAGTAGGCTCTTGGTTAGACCAATTGAATTCGTTACCCTACTGGCTTGTGTTAGGGTAACTTACACGATGAAAAAGTCGTGTCAAGGCTCAAAGGTGCGAAATATGCGTAACGAAATCAAGTTGTTATCAGTTTTAGCCATATCCGCGGTTTTACTCACAATTGTGCCGGCTTCAGCCCCGGCAATCACCCCTCGTGTGGCCCCAAAAGTGGCTGCTTTGGGTCTCACTGGCAAGTTGTTCTACCACCGCTACACCGAATACGGCGATTGGGCATCAAAAGGTTTTGAGCTAGATCTCGCTACTGGTCGACTTGTACGCATAGATACTGCCTGGACCTCGGCCAAATCACCACTTAACTTCCATCCAAACGCTGACGGAACAGCGCTGACCTTTATGGGCACGCAAACAGGGTTGGTTGAAAGTGAATGGGATGTTTTTGTCACACATTGGGATGGAACTAAATGGGCAGACCCAATTAATCTCACAGGTCCAAACGACAAACGTGATGAAGATCCGAAGTTTTCACCAAATGGTCACACCATTACTTACAAAGAGAATGGTGTTCTTGCAACAATCGAGATTGATGGAACAGAAAAACAATATCTAACAGTTGGCAAACCAGAATCTTCAATGCCTTATTTCACCAGCGATGGTCTCAGCTTGATTTTTGAACGCGAAGGTTCAATATGGAAACGAACTTCTGATGGCACTGAATCAAAACTTTGGAAGAAGAAACTAACTTCTGCTTATTACCCAATCAATGTCGATAGCAATCGCTTCTTGTTCACCGAGGTCCAAGCAACACGTCACGATCGACTAATGATGGGTTACTACAACGGTGATGCACCGAAGCCGTTTAAGTTCATGTGGAACTATTGCGATAACTCTGATCCATATCCATATAAAGCCGCAAAACGCTTTGTTTTCCTTGTATCTGGCTGTCCTATCCCTTGGAAGGGTGTATACAAAGGTGGCTATAACTTGATGGTTATTGATCGCGAAACAAAAACGGTTTACAACATGGATGCATTCAACACAAAAGTAAATTCACACCGCTTAGAGTTGGGACCAGCATGGTCTGCAACAGCACCGATTCCAGAATAGGAAGATTATGACAACAGTATTTATTGGAGACAGTGTTACAGATTGCGGCAGATTGAATTTGCCTCCATACGGTGATGGTTATGTTCGCGACATCGCAAATAGTGGTCGCCTTTCAGGTGAAATTATCAACGTTGGCACAAGCGGTCATCGCCTAGTCGATTTGATCGCACGTTGGGATGAAGATGTGTTGGCGCACAATCCATCTTTAGTTTCAATCGCAATTGGTATCAACGACACATGGCGTCGTTACGACGACAACGATCCAACAAGTGTTGAAGACTTTGAAAAGAACTACGATGAAGTTCTAGCGAAAACAAAAGCTGCATGCAATCCACAGTTTGTTTTGTGTGAACCATTCTTGCTTCATGTAAAACCAGAAATGGAAACATGGCGCGAAGACCTTGATCCAAAGATTGATGTTGTTCATCGCATGGCTAAGAAATACGGTGCAAAATTGGTGCCATTCGACGCTTACCTAAATGGATTGATTGGTCAGCAAACCATCGAAGAACTTGCAGATGACGGAATTCATCCTTCTGTATTAGGACACAAACTCATGGCAGATCTCTGGCTGGAATCGGTTCAGTGACCTCGCGTCCATGAATAGGAGACAATAAAAAGTCTTTCAGCCTAAATTAACTTCTAGGCTAATTCTGTGCAGAAAAATCCCCCGGTTTTTGCAGTAATAGAGGACCACCCGATTGTGCGAACCGCACTAGTCGGTCGCCTGTCTGAAAACTTTCCTGGCGCAACTTTTGCCTACCAGGGTCAATCCATCGCGGATGCACTAGAGACTTTTAAGACTAATAAACCCAATTGTGTCGTTCTCGATTTGGATTTGGGTGATGGTAGGTCTCCAATTCAAAACACAATTGATCTGGTCGAAGCAGAGATTCCAGTACTGATTGTTAGTGCACTTGCGGATGCTGGAGTGGTTCGAAGTTCGCTTATTGCGGGTGCTTTGGGATTTGTTTCCAAACAAGCTGAACTCGATGAATTTTTGGAGTGCGTTGAAGCAACTCTTGAAGGTAAACAATCAACATCACGGGACTTAGCCGCCATTCTTTTTAAGGATGAATTGTCAGTTAATCTTTCAGAGCGCGAACGTGAAGCGATGGTGCTTTACGCATCTGGACTGAAACTCGAAGCCGTAGCTCGAAAAATGAATGTTAAGCCTGGAACCGCAAGTGAATACATAAAACGTGTTCGTGAAAAATATTCCAAAGCCGGTAATCCTGTCTCAACAAAGACTGATCTCTACAAGCAGGCGGTTCAAGAAGGCTTATTGCCTTGAAAGAATTCAAGTATCTAGATACGCCTGAGATGGCGATGCTGCGTAATGGTGTCAAACTATCAACTATTGGAATTGCGCTCTACTATGTTTTGAATTACAACCTCATATTTATTTACTACGTGAAATCTGAAACTCCAGCGATATTGGTATTTGTAGTAATTTCATTTCTACTTATTTTCGCGGCACTTTTCTTTAATAAATCAAGATATGCAACGTTACTAGCATTACTTGCAATGCTAAATTCGAGTTTCACCATTGTGGCATTTGGTGACAATCCAGACTTGAAAGCTACAGCTTCTACTGCAATATTCTTATCTGCGATTGCTGGAATACTCAGCCTTCCCCGTAAATGGATTTTTGGCTGGATTGCATTAAACACAGTTTTTCTTGGTGTGACTGTCCTGGCTGTTGGGATTCCCACTGAATTCTTTGGCTTCGAACTACCAATTAGAACTTTTTCGATTATGCAACTTCTCGTTGTTTGCACATTGGTATTGCGTAACTGGTTTCCACTTCTGGAATTAGTGCGTGCACGAGATATCTTGAATCGTCGAATGTCTGAAAGCCGAGATTCTGCGATTCAACTTCAGGAGAGAACTCGCAAATGGCGAGAACTTTTGGTCCACACACATGAAACCGTTCTAAATGACATTCGTTCAGTTTTGGACTCTAAAAATGTTGATTTCGAATTATTAGGTCAGCAGATAAAAACAAGAAAACGAAACGCTAAGCCACTCGATACAAGTACTCACAATTTCTCTGACCTTATGGCGCAGGTGCAAGATTCAGTTGCAATTGAAATTGATTTGAATATCAGTGGGGCTGGCACGGAAATCCCGCAGTACTTGAGTTCAGCACTACGAGCGGTGATTGTCGAAATTTGTCGAAATTTTGAACGTCATGCTGGAGCTACAAAGATCTCATCCAAGGCGTCCTTGCTTTACGGGACTCTTCGAATAGAAATCTTCCACAACGGAAGGGACTCCACAAATGAATTTGAGTCTGGGATAGGACAAGGCGTTGTTATAAAAGAGTCGCTAAACGAAATTGATGGGAAACTTTTTCGTCGACTAAATGGCGCGGAAATATCAATAACTCTAAACAAACGGATTTTTGAAAATCGCAGTTTGAGTTCCGTGGATGTAAGTCGTGTTCTCGTCTCGACTATGGCAGTGGGAAATGCTGTAGGTGGTGTATTGATTCCACTTTCAATTGTTAACTCAAACATAACATCCGAAAAGTGGGCTGGCATAAGTGCAGTTTTGTTAACTGCACTCGCGGCATTGGCAAATTGGCGAAAACAGCAATTGGGCTATTTGTTTCTAGCTATCTCAACAGTATTGAGTTTGGCAGTTGTTATATCTGTAAATCTTTCCATTTCTGAAACTTCATCTCTTGATGTGCTGGCGATGGTCAGCGTGCTCACTGGTTTTGCCCTTGTTTCCATTTCTGTATGGGCAAAAGTTAAATTTTGGTTCCTTGCCTCAGGTCTGTGGTTAATTGGATTGGTTCTTTTTAGATCACAGATTGTGCAAGATACGTCCGGTTCGGCAATTGCTTCTGTAAACACTGGCTTTGGTATTCCAATATTCGCGATGATAGTTTGGTACGGCAACAAAAACAGCGCAAAGCGTTTGCAGAATTCTCAGGACTTAAGTGATCTTGAAATACGAGAGAACGCTGCAGCATTGGCAGTCGAAGATCTAGCAAAGGAACTTGATTCGGCAATCTCTGAAGCAACAAAGACGCTCCAGGAAGTTGCGAGGAAAGAATCAGTTTCGGCTGAAAATAAACAGAAACTTAAAAGACTCGATAGTTTGATTCGAGCAATCATTCAGGTTGACCCCAAAACTTCGGGCGGTTTCTCAAAGGCAGCTTTAAGTATCGTCAAAGATGCTGTTAATAATGACGTCTTTGTAAAAGTCTTAGCAGTGCGCGACCAAGGTGTATTAATAGACATACCTGAAGACCTACTTGACGAGCTCAAGAAAATTGCTAGTGCGAGCAAAGATTCAAAATCGTCAATTCAAGTGTTGTCGAATTCTGAATCTAGTATCTTGGTTTTGAAAGTATCTGCTTCTACGGCAAAACGATGCGACTTCACTGAACTTAAAACTTACACGAATGAAAAACTAGAAATACGTATTGAGGAAGATGGTGATTCAAGGTTTATTTTCCTTGAACAGATCGCTTAAGACTTTTTCTTTTCCATATGAATAAAGCGGCCTGGCCATTTTGAATCCTTCATAAAAATCTTACGTCGATAATTCAGTCCGCCCCAAGCGTCTTCGTCGATGATGATGTAGTTCTCGCCAACCTTGTCTACGTATGCAACGTGTCCTGAACCTGAACCAAACTCCCAGCCATTCCAATGCGCAATCGCACCAACGGCTGGTTTGTGGTTCACCTTAAATCCACGACGTTTGAAGTAGTCATCCCAAACCTGCGCGTTGCCACCGAAAGGTCCGAACTTCTTTGGAGCTCCATCGCGAATCAAGCGAAAGGCCACATAGTTTGTGCAGTTGTGACCGGTTAGTTGCCGCCAATAAGAGTGGTTTGGGTTGTAACCGAGTTTGCCATCGCAGGTCCATTTCCAAGATCTGCAGAGCACATCGTTTTTTGCTTGAACTGGTGCGGTGGTCATCAATCCAAAGGTCATAGCGACCAAGAATGCGACGGCTCCGATGCCTAGTTTGTGCAAACGCATGAGGCGGAAATTAGGCGTGGTCCCCGAAAATGACTAGTCCCAAGTTCCCAAAATTCACCCTAAAACGGACATTTGTGAGTAGAAATCAGGCTCACAATTTGGAATTTCTTGATTTTGTCCACAGAAATATTAGTCGAAATGGCATCCTTAGTCGGGTCGTTAGAGAGGTAATTATGCGCATTGCTGGATTGGTACTTATCGTCATTGGATTTATTGATGTGGCTTGCCACTGGATCTTCCAAATCAACATCTACGAAAAGTTCAGTTTGAACATGCCAGATTGGCTTTACCCATACTCCCCAGCTCTACTTTTTGTTCTCGGTACCGCCATGGTCACCACCTATGACAAAAACAAAAAGGCCGACGAATCTAAATAGTCTTAACCAAATAGTTAACAATCCCACACAGTTTCAATCTTTACTTTTATTCCAATCGGCGTACGCTGAAGTTATGACAACGGAGTCAGCACTTGATACTGCCCGTGCGCAATTACGTCGCACGGTTGATTTATTGAAACTGCCAGAAAACGAATGGCAAACCCTTTCCACCCCTCGCCGCATTCTTGAAGTTGCGGTTCCACTTCGCCGCGACAATGGCAATGTTGAAATCTATAAAGGTTTCCGCGTTCAGTACTCGACCACTCGCGGTCCTTCAAAAGGTGGTGTGCGGTTTCACCCAGCTATTGATATGGATGAAACTGTTGCGCTAGCAATGTTGATGACATGGAAATGCGCATTAACAAATTTGCCATATGGTGGAGCGAAAGGTGGCATCGCTGTTGATCCACATAATCTTTCACTTTCTGAGAACGAAAGATTAACTCGTCGATACACATCAGAAATTTTGCCAATCATCGGACCTGAAAAAGATATTCCTGCTCCAGATATGGGAACTGACGAACGCAACATGGCTTGGATGATGGATACGTATTCTGTTAATGCAGGCTTTTCGGTTCCAGGTGTTGTGACCGGCAAACCTATTGTTCTAGGTGGTTCGCTTGGTAGAACTTCTGCAACTGGTGATGGTGTTGCAATTTCAACAATGGCAGCATTGAAATCACGTGGTATTGATCCGCAGAATGCACGCGTTGCAATTCAAGGTTTTGGAAAGGTTGGTTACTGGACTGCAGTAGCACTTGAAAACTTTGGTTTAAAAATTGTCGCTGTTAGCGATGTTGGTGGCGGTGTGACCGGATTCAAATCTGTTGCTGAAGTTTGGGACCACTTCAAAGAAAATGGCAACCTAAATGCACCAGGTACAGAAATGCTGTCTAACGAAGAACTTCTCGCGCTTGATGTTGATGTTTTAATTCCTGCAGCACTAGCTGATGCAATCACCGATGTGAATGCACCAAATATCAAAGCAAAGATAGTTGTAGAAGGAGCGAATGCCCCAACCACATCTGGTGGAGATGAAGTCCTAAACGACAAAGGTGTTCTTGTTGTGCCAGACATTTTGGCAAACGCTGGCGGTGTTGTGGTGTCTTACTTTGAATGGGTACAAGACAACCAAAACTACTTCTGGTCAGCTGATGAAGTGAAAGAAAATCTCTCGAACATCATGACTAGATCAATCAACGAAGTTGAAACTCGCGCAAAAGAACAAAACGTCACTTGGCGAGATGCGGCTTTGATGATTGGCATAAACCGTGTAGCCGAAGCTCATCGACTACGCGGTCTATACCCTTAAAATTCATGGAAATTCCTAGGCCAATATGGGCAATGTTTAGATCTTGCCGGAATCCAAGCCGCGGAGAACCTCTTGGGCTCGCTGTCTAGTCTCTGGTAAATCACTCAGACGCTTTAACCCATTAACCATCTGGCTCATACGGTGATTCTTTATGAATTCATCTTTGTGTCTATCTAGAAAATCCCAATAGAGAGTTGCGTATGGGCAGGCGTCTTCACCGATTCGTTTTTTGGGATCATATTTGCAGCCTTTGCAGAACTCAGTCATTCGATTTATGTACGCGCCGCCAGCTGCATATGGTTTTGTCATAAGTTTGCCGTTATCTGCATGCACCGCCATACCAATTACATTAGGCACCATCACCCAATCCGATGCATCGATAAATCTTTCTCGCATCCAATCTAGATACTCCTGCGGATTTGTTCCGGTGATTAAAGCTAGATTACTTAAAATCATAAGTCGGGGAATGTGGTGCACCCAACCACGTTCATCTACATCTTTAACAATGCTGCCAACGCAATTCATTTTGGTTTTAGTTGGATCAATAAACAATGGAAGTAGTTTTCGGTTTGCATTCAAACCATTTTGATTTTTGTAATCCTCACCTAAGTACCAATACATTCCATTTATGTATTCACGCCAGCCGATTACTTGACGAATGAATGCTTCACAAGATTCAATTGGAATGCCGCCCTTTGCATACCTCTGTAGAACCGCAGTCACTACATCTTTTGCGGGTAATAAGCCAATATTCATGTAAGGGCTAAGTAATGAGTGATGTACAGCCCAGTTGTCCTTAGGAATCGCATCCTCGTAAGGACCAAAGTTCTCGAAGTTCTTGTCTAGGAAAAAGTTAAGTTGAGCGATGGCTTGTTTTCTAGTGGTTCCCCAGGTTCTAGTTGGAGTATGACCTAATTCGCTAGCTACCTCTAGATCGATTTCATCTAGTTCGTGCGCGAGATAAGGCTGCCATTCGTAATTCTTTGGCGGAGGCAATCGATTTTCGGAATCGTAATTCCACTTATCTCCAACAGGTTTGTCGCCATCCATCAAAATGTTTAGCCGCACTCGCTGTTTGCGATAAAAGTTCTCCATCAAGTAAGACTTTTGAGAATCTGCCCATAATTTGAATAGAGGTCGCGAGGTTAAGAAGAAATCATTCTCAACGTAATCAACCCCAAACTCTTTGAGCTGAGCGAACTGTCTAAATGATGATGGCTCTGCGCACACAATTTTGTCCAGATTGTTTTCAGACTTTATTTCTTTCAAGCCATCGATCGTGGTTGCAGCTTTTCGGTAAACAACGTTAAAACCTCCATCGCTTAACTCTTTAGCAAAATGACGAGCTGCAGAAATCATGAAGTAGATACGTTCTGGATGCCAGTTTCGACCAGTGATCATGCGCTGGCTTTCAATGATTGCGATTAAGTCAGTTTCCTGATTCGCACTCTTGAGAACGCCATAGTCGCGATTTAAGTGATCAAACGGAATATAATGAATGCGCTCAAACTTCACGATTCCACAATTTCTTCAAGGTCGCGAAACTTTCTGTTGACCAAATTGCCCACACAACAAGTACTGGTTGAAAAATCAAACGAATCGCTCGGGCTGAATCAGTGTCTAATCCAAATCCATCAACGTGATTAAAGAATTGTGAAAGATTGCCTGGAAAAATAGCAATGAAGAAAGCGGCCGTAACTATTCCCACATAAGGTCGAAAACTCTTCACGAAGATAAGCGAAAAGCCGAGTAAAACTTCAACCACACCAGACAGATAGATGACTAACTCTGGGTTTGGCAGGAAAGGTGGAACCTGCGCGATGAACTCAGCCGTGTTTGCGAAATGACTGTAACCCGCGAACACTAGAAACGCTCCTAAAACGATTCGCATAATGGTTTTCACACAGCAACACTACTTAAATTCCGATTTCTACGAATAATAAAAGTGGAGTGGGATTTCTCCCACTCCACTTTTATTGTGTTTGTTTAGTGATTATTTAGCTTGCTTGAATTTAAGCTTCTTAATCTCGCCTGCACCAACGCTATTTACAGCACGAACTTCGAATGTGCCTGAGGTGCCTTTAGCAATACCTTTGATCACCACAGTTTTCTTTGTGGTGGTTTTCCAGCTCGCAGCCTTAGTGCACTTTAGGTAGCAGTATTTGTAACCTGTGATTTCTGCACCACCATCATTTGCAGGTGTTGCCCATGAGAAAGTGGTTTTCTTTGGAGCGTAAACAGCTTTGACGCTTCTTGGCGCACCCGGGGCTTTCGGAGCTGCAATGATTATGTCCACACCTGATGGTGTGTAAATTGCTGACCAGTCCGCGAACCAAACTTCACCGTAAGAAATATAAACATCGCCAGAAACAGGGTTAACGAATGCGCTCGAGACATTTTCTTGCCATTCTCCCAAGAAATAGTACTGTTGCCTTAATGTTCTTGTTGCAACATCGATTTCTAGCGGCTGGTAAACACTATCGTTGCCAGGAAATGTGTAGATAGTTTTTTTGTCAGCAGAAATTGCTGATGGCCCGTGGAACTGATACCCATCACTGATGTCATGTGTGGTTACTCCCAAAGTTGAAAGATTTACAACGGCCATAATCAAAGTTGAATCGGCAGCATTTGTTATGTATGCGCCTTCTGTATTTGAGATCGGCATAAAGTCCATGATGTAGCCCTCACCAACATTTAGGTTTGCATGTGAGGTTTCGGTCATATTTGAAAGATTAACTTTATAGACAACTGGTGCTTGATTAGATTCCCAAACCGATTTAATGAAATAGCCAGTTGCGTCGTCAGCAGAAAGGAATCCTGCGTAAACAGCTGAGCCGTCTGTCAAGTGAAGAGTATCTTCAACAGCAAGACCATTTTGAAGTCTAACTTTTACAACATAACCTGAATCAGTTGTTAGGTAAAGGAATTCGCCGTCAGCGCTCACAACGCTGTTAAGAACATTTTGGTATGGCTCTTCCAATTGAACTGAATCGGACAAAGTTAGTTCTTCAGTTTCCACTGCAATTACATCGCCGTTATAGCCACCGACATAAATGAAATAGTCGTCCGGGTTAATGCTGATTGCGTAAACATCGAATCCTGACTCAAGTTGAAGTGTGTCAACAATTTCGAAGTTGCTGGTATCGATCTTCAAAAGCAAATCTTCATTTGTTGTGTATGGAACTCCAGCAGAAGTTGCTGTGTACATGTATTTTCCATCGCTGCTGATAGCGAAGTCTGTTAGGTAACCATCTGTAGTCGCCATTGCAAGACCGGTTGCACTTGATGTGCTAGCGCTTGATGGGTAAGCCACTGCTACTGAGAACACCAAAGTAGCGAGCAGGCTAAATGACAAAAGTTTTTTCATATTTATCCTCCGATTGTGAACGTAGACTAGCAGTCTAGGTTTGCCTAAAGGGCACCTATAGAAGAGGTTGCCGAATTTCTACGCAAAATCTCCGAAAATGAAGGAATAGTTATTAACTATTTCTTCGTCCAGATGTACGAAGTTGCGGACTTGTCTTCCCCATCTTCTTTCCAGGTGTAACGAACTGCACAAACACCAATTTTTGAACCAAATTTGATGCTTTTCTTGGAGATCTTGCAGGCATTCACAACGTTGTCAAGTTTTGTGGCAGATATTGAAATTGCATATCGTGACAATCCGAGTCTCTTAGCTAGAGTCTGCTTGGATATTGAACTTTTCATTTTTGCAATAACACTGCTAGTGCTCGTCCATAATTCCATAGTTGAGGTTCCAGCTGAATTACGGACAATTACTCCTAGTGAAACTTCTTGGTCAGCCACCAAATTTTTCATCAGGTAACTGCGCTTTGATGTTGTTTTCAACAAATCCCAGTCAGCCACATCCTCTGACAAGTTTGTATCGTAAATCTCATAAGTGAAAGGGCCATCATTTGAATTGAGTGGTGCGCCCCACTTAAACAAAATTGAAGATTCTGTGCTGTGGGTTGTGGCTGAATCATTATTGAGCGTTATCGGAGCGACTTTTCCATTTTTTACTATCTTGAAATATGAGTACTCGCTGAATGGCCAGGTATTTATAAATTGAGAATCAGTGTTATCGCGAATGCAGCCAGTTTGCACAGCGAAATATTGTCCCCATTGGTAAGTTTGTGGGGACAAATCAAGGTTAGTTTGCCAACTTACGATGAGGTCATTTCCTGTATCATCAAAATTATAGTTTGTGAATTCTGATGAGTTTGAATACTCATTCAAACCTAAGTAATCATCTCCTGAAATCCCCATCTCATTCTTAGATGAAATTTCATTTACGACAGTCCACGGTTCATAAAATTCGGATGGATCAGGACAGTTTTCAACTTTATAGTTGAATTGAATATCTTCAGCATCTTCAAATTCTGTAACTTCAGTGCGATCTGAATCTCCAACTAATGAAGTCCAAGCTTGGACACGTGATTCGTATCCCCACCAACCATTGCTTCCAGTCCATTCACCTTTGGATTTCTTAAATACTGGTCTCACTCTAATTTCATACTCGAATCCATAATCCAAGTTGAATTCTTCAGCTGAAATGCTGATTAGATGATTATTGGTTTCGCCGACCTCTTGCCACACAATCTCATCAGCTGTTTTACCGATTTGAACTTCATACTTGATGGCAGATTCCACAGGAGTCCAGCCAGCTTTGATTCCCAAGTAGTCAGGGGCGATTGAAAAATCAGAAATCCAATCAACAGAAATTGGATCTTTTGCAGTTGTGACGCTTTCATAGTCATCGCCGTAAATTTCTTCTTCTGCGCAGCCACCTGATACCTTCGCATCAAATGCAACATACCCTGCTTTGACTCCAGCATTGCCTTTACCGGTGAAAACCCATGATGCTGTGTAGTTTCCTTCTGCAATTGTCTGTTTGAAACTCCAGTTGGACTTGGTCAACTTATATTTTTCTTTGTTATTTCTAAAGTTAACTTCAAAATTTGTCGGAGCGGTAGAGCACTCTTCAATAAATAGAACTACAACGGCTGCTTGACCTTGAGTAATCAGATTTGGTTCAAACTCGAAGTCCCAATCTGAAGGCATTGCTTTGGCAGGTGTTCCAAGGCCAAATGAGATCAGAATGATTCCGATGGCAGCGATTAGTAATTTCCTAGATGTTGAAATCATGACTCTCCTGGGTTGATTGAAACTATTTTAACCAGAAATGCAATGAAAACTATGAAAAGGTGCTGTATTCATCTATAAGTGCTTCAAATTTGTTTTGCGTTGTGATAGAGACAACTGCTAACTCAGCGGACGCAAATGACTTGGGATGATGACATCTTCGCTGAGCTGCACGCCCATTTCGCAACGACGTTTGAAAGTTTGTTCTTCGTCGTAAATAAAGAAGGCATCAGGTTTGAATCTAAAGTCATCTTCATCCCTACCACTTAGAAGTCGCTCAACAAGATGAAATGGCTGGAATAACCAGATCCAATCTCGCTTGATGAAATAAACATCGCGGAAAACTTTCATTAGTTCATCGGCAATTATTTTCGCGTCTACTTCTTCATATGTGCGGAAATAGTTTGGCAAGTCTTCTTCTTCATCATCGGATGGACCACTCCATCCTGTTTCCAATAGATGGTTTATGCCGTCTACTGGAATCTTTGGCCACGCGTATTTATTTGAGACTGCCTCAACATAAAGCTCACCCACAGAATTCCAGCGCCACTGAACATAAATTTCTTCCTGTGCGTTGTAACTTCTGTATGACCAAAAACTAAGTGAGCCAGTTTGGTGTCCAGAAAACATCGGATCTTCGGGATTGGTTAGACGCAATGCTTTTTCGATCAGCGCTGCGCCAGCTCGCCAGATTGGATCATTTTGAATAAGTGCCGTTTGCATGACAATGTCAGCGAAGTTGATGTCTACTCTTCTATCTTCAAGATCCACAATTGCCAGTTCAACTTTTTCAAAAATTCCATTAATCACTCGGAAGTGAATTTCCAGAATGTCACCGATTTCAGCTTCAGAGTAATCAAGGAATCCATTTAGATTTACTTTGAAGATCCAATCACCAAATCTATGTATGGAGATAGTTTCACCTGCTTCAAGCGGTAATTCAGTGGTCTCCCTCTGAGGTAAGTTAGCCGCATCTAGCATTCGTTTATAAAAAGCTTCACGTGGTGAAACCACATCTCGACGACGAGGTTTATATAGAACTCGGACTTGGTCGTTGATTAGATTCCATTCAGTTAATTTAAAACGCGCAAAATAGCCAAAAGAAGTTTCAATGACGACATCTCTTCTGAGGAATAGATTCTTTGATTTTCGACTAGCGGGTTCTGGGTTCATTATTTTGTGCGTGCTTCCTTATCTTCTACTTCGTGCATGATGCTCCAAACTTGGTGGAGAGGGCTGACAAATTCATATCCGCGGGTGTCATGCACGCGAGATTTGAAGTTGTTGTAATCGATAGCTTCCATTTGTTCAATCATCCAGGTGACGAACTGCTCGCGGGCAAGTTCCACGCGGTATGGGTAATCACCTTGTGGTGTTTTGATGATTTCGAGACCGGTGCTCACCGCTAGGTCTTCTAGAGATTGACGATCTCGGGCGCGAACTTGGAACAAATCACCAGACTTGGAGATGGCGCTGATGAAGCCAGTTTCTGAAAATACCCACATGGGCGACTCCTTATATATATGTGTAGAAAAGTGGTGGGTGGAGCATTCCCCCGAACTGCTCCACCCTTTTAACGAATTGGGCTTGGCCTACGAAAGGACTAAACGGCCAGCGCCAATTCGTGCTTGCGATTAATCACGGCGGTGTGGAAAGGGACAGCGCCGCCGTCGATGCTCGCAATAGAACGGATGTCAGTCAGCTGACTAGCACCCGCGAAAGAAAGTGAGTTGCTTGATTCAGCAATTACTTCTATTGGTGTACTCAGGATTTCGGCTGCGAATGCACGAGCTCGACGCCCTGAAGTTGGTTTGTATTCAAGGGTGCTTGCATCCAAAGTGATTGCGTTCAAGATAGATGCGTACTGATCTGCAAATACTTCTGGAGTACCCATAATTTCAAGCACAACCGGATGGCCAGCCACACCAATCATCACGCCTTGTTGGCCTGGCAATGGTTTGCGTGAAAACTCAGTGATTTCACTAACGATTGCTGGATCAATCAAACGGCGGTGACTGCGTCGGTCGCGGCTTTGGCGTTCGCGGCGAGTGTTCACACCTTCATCGCTCATGATGTCTAGCAATGAATTGGTTGAACGTGAACCGTAATGGCCTTCAAGACGGCTTACGCGATTCCAAACATTTTCTTGTGATGCATAGTCACGCAAACCGATTCCACGCAATGCAGCTACAACGCTGATTGGTGCGCGACCATCGACAGCATGTTCGCGAGCTCCATTCCATCGACCGCGTTCAACACAACGCACATCGAGGTTCATGCTTTCACCGCCTTCCACGAAAATGTCGCGAATTGCAACACGGGTTTGCATACCGCCATCAAGGATTGTTCCTTCCGGAATCAATAAGCCTTGATTAGAAGTATTTTCAACTCGAAGTGATTGCACTGTTGGGCGCTTTTCTTCAAGTACTGACATATTAAAGTCAGCAGGCATCTGGAATGGCATTGCTTGTTGCACTTCACTCCAGATCGGGAAAATGGTCAGAGGACCAATTGTTGTTCCACGACCAATGTGGAACGGATGAACATAAGTGGTCATTTTGTTTATCAACTTCTTTCTAAGTTTAGGTTGTTATATTTAGTTGTTATGAAGTTTTAACTTCTGTTATGCGGCAGACCTTGAATCAACATTGTCTGGGGACGAAGAAGTTGATGGATAAACATCAGCTCTCCACACATCAACATCGAGATTCATCAACCATTTTTCGAAACGTTGGTTGAACAAAACTGAAGCATCGCGATTGAGACGTTGTTTTGTGATTGCTTCTTGTGGTGTGTAACCATCGCGAATCAAAATCAACGCGGTGACAAGACCTGAACGATTTAGTCCTGCCTGGCAGCGAACCAAAACTCGCTTGCCTTTTTTCCAGTCTGCGTGTGCAAACTTCACAACGCTAAACAGTTCTTCGAGATCGAAGTGTTCAATGTCGTGGTCATAAATTGCGAAACGCAATTCTTTTACGAACCAATCAACCGGATTTGCGTAGGCATACATTGTTACGACGGTGTCGAAGTTTTCTGCCGAGATGATTGGAGCTGGTAGTGGATTGCCAACAATGTCCACATCGTTAGTTCCACCTTGCCAAAGGCCTGGAACGATTTCAGACCAAATTGGATCTTCGTAGTTGAACCACTTCGGGGCCGCTGGGCGTGTAAGTGCTTCTGGGTGACTCTCTGGTTCGTGCTGTTTTGGCGAATTCGCCATGTTTTCCTCCCGTTTAGTTAACTGCGCACTCTTTAGTTTGAGACTTAATTTGTGCGATTCCGCAATTATAGCACAGGGTCCCTGACATTTGCTCTCAGATTCCTATTTGGATTAATTGCGAATACGAATTAATATTGCCACATGACCCTGACATATAGTGATTTTGAGAGTCTAGACGGCTTTCCAGGCGTTCATATGGCCGTCGATATTGCCATTTTGACCGTGAGCGACCCAGACGAATCCGGCGAGCGCACGCTCCAGACTCTGCTCGTCCGTAGGGATGAAGGTTTCCAGGCTGACAAGTGGATGATTCCCGGTCGTTTCGTCCGCGAACACCAGCGCCTAGCCGAATCCGCGACCATCTGCCTGGCAGAAAAAGCTGGCATCATCGGTTTCACTCCCCGCCAGCTCCTCGTACTCGATGACCCAAAACGCGACCCGCGCGGTTGGACTATGTCGGTTGGTCACGTTGTGGCGGTGCCATACAAGGTTGCTCTCGAAGCAGTCTCGCAAGATCCAGAACACCGAACACTTGCAATCGTGGATGACCACGAAATCCGGTTTAGTAACTCACAAGCTGTGCTGCCACTCGATCACCAAAAAATTATTGATGCAGCTATCGATTACTTGCGTAGCAAATACTTCAAAGAAATCGATCCGCGCAATTTCCTAGATGAAATTTTCACTATGCCAGACCTGTTTGAAGTGCATTGCGCTGTCTTGGGCCGTGAGGTTTATTCGCGTGACGCCTTCCGCAGAACTTTCGAGCGTTACCTAGAACCACTGGGCGAAACACGTAGCGTCGGAGTAGGCAAACCAGCGATGCTTTATCGCAAAGCAGCTCGCGTCACTGGTCGCGCACCTCGTCGTATTTCTACCTGGACAAACTCGAGTATTTCTAAGGGTTAGTTAGCAACAATGTTCTTGAGATGAACTACAAATGGTGACATCATTGCCTCTGATTTTCTCATACATTTGAAAGTTATTGGGGGACAATGCAAACTGATGCTTTGTATGAATTAGTTGAAAAATATGGTTTAAGTTTTAATGAATTAAATCTTGACTTGAATTTCGAAAATGATTTCGATTTTGAAAAAGCTATTGGAAGTCAACTAAAAGTCCGAATTGAGAAAATGACGTCAAATGTGACATGGATGATTGATGAAAATGGGAAGTTCAATCTTGATATTTATGAAGAACAATCAGCAAAAAGATTTGTATACCAGAGCACTTGTCAACTATCAAAACTTTTAGTGCTTTTGGCTGTCCATAATAAAAAGTTTTCAAGTGAAATTCGAGATTACAAAAAAGAATTGAAGGATTTCACTTGTCCAATTCATAGTGATCTCACCAAAATTGATATCACACTATATATTTCTTTCAATTCTGGCGAAATGTATCCAAATCTTACGGTGGAAGGGATGCTTCTCCTTATTTCTCTCCTGTTTCATTGTAGAGAGTGGAAAGTTGACAATAAATATTTGGATTTTCTTTCTTCATTCGGCGAAATTCGAACATGGCAAAATCGTGCTCTCCTAAGTTGGGCATCTCACGGGCGTAAGTCGATAATCGAAGCTGCCACTGGTAGTGGAAAAACACTTCTAGGGTTGCTGTGCATTTTGGAAGCTATATCTGAGAATCGTCCTGTTGTAGTTGTTACACATCGTAAATTGCTACTAGATCAATGGATAGAAGATTCATTCAAAGAGAGCAATAACGCATCTGTAAGTCCTTTCAGGCACTATCAAATTGATAGAAGTGGGAGTTTCAATTTATTCTCTATGCACGGGAAGAGTCACTACGCCGGCTGGAATGGTCAAGGTCCAAACATTCTTGTTGCCCTTGTTCAATCTCTAGTAAGTAAGAGTGAAAAACACCCAGAAAAACGAATGCGGCCACTAATCGTCATTGATGAAGTTCATCATTATGCTTCTGAAACTTGGTCGAATATCTTGATTGATAACTACCAAGAAGCCATAGGTCTCACCGCATATTTAGGAAGTGATGGGCCGAATGCCTATAAATTGTTTAGATTTTTTAATCAAACTATTACTTTTAATTATTCATATCCAGCCGCAGTAGAAGATAATGTAGTTGCGAAATACAAGGTAATTACAATTGCGTGTCAGAGTAATATTCATGACAAACTAAAATTCAGAAAAGCAGCAGATAGACTTCAATTAGCAAAAAACGATTTATTTGGCTGGAAACGTAAACTTAAGACCAGCTCTACACTCGATGAAGAAGTCGATCAAATTATCCGATTAAATGAGGATGAATTGGGACATGCTCAGAAATATAAATCAAGTCTAAAGGACTACTTTGAAGTTCTTGCAAAAGCAGACAAACTAGCAGGAATAAAAGCTATTCAACAACTATTAAGACAAACTGGAAGAACTCTGATTTTTTGCGATACCAAACAAGTAATGACCGAAGTCAATGATCTCTTACTCAACTTAAAAGTGCGGTCTATAGAAATGCACGGTGAGGACGTGCTTTTTGATCGACCAACAATTCTAAACACGAAACTCGCGCCGGTTGATGAGAGAAAGCGAGAGCTTGATGCGGTTTGTGCACCAAAAATCCTTGATGAAGGTGTAGATATCCCATACTCTCGAATAGCAGTGTTTATGGGCACACATAAACCCTCAAAAACAGTTGTTACTCAAAGAATGGGAAGAGTACTTAGGAAGAAGGGGGATACAGGATGGAATGCAGTTCTCGTTAACTTGGTTATAAAAGGTGAGATTGATGATCCAAGTGCTAGCAAACTACATTACTCCAAATCGGAAAATTCAATTACAGACATTCTTACCCAAGGATTAGGTGAAGATTCAATCAGCGTTTTTGATGCTGAAAATCATCAAGGTATAGGTGATTGCTTATCTGAATGGATACAAACAGAAAATTTCTAGATTTTTTCAAGGAATGAAGAACTATAGTATTGAGACTCGTTTAGAGAACTACTTACTAGAAATTCGATAATCGACCACTAATTCCTTCAGGTCTTTTAAAAAGTCAAGATCACTTTTAGTTAAGACTAAAACTAGCTCATCTCGCGCACGACCCGCCGCGGTGAAAAGTAGTTCCTTGATTTCTTCATCATTTTGAGATTCGGAATTGAACGCAACCACAACAGCCGGTCTTTCCAACCCTTTGAATGCCATCAACCTTGAGTAGAAGACGTCGTTGGCATTTATGAAATCAGACCAGTATTCATTATCAGTCCCAATCGTCTTTCGATGTTCATCGTGTTTCGCAAGTCTCTGACCAGTGGCAACTACTGCAATATTTCGCTTCTCCCAATTTGATTTGAGCAGAAGTTTGATTGCCTCGTCTACGCCGTCTTCAATTTCATCTCTGTTCTCAACAACTACATAAGCGGGGAGTCGACGTGAAGTGTCACCTACAAAAATCGATTTTGTGTTTGGAGTGAGTGCATTTAGCAGGTTTGCAATGGATGCCGTACAACGAACATTAAACATGAGGCGTGCGTGTGCTAGATGCCAAGGAACTGAGCTCTTTATCTTGAAAATATTCTGTCTTGGATCGCCAAACAGATAAATAGCGCCATTCTTTTTATCTTGCAAAAGTCGTTCGAGATTTTCAAGTTCTTGCGGTGAAATGTCTTGAGCCTCGTCAACTACCCAAGCATCAAATTTCTTCTCTTTTGCAAGTTTTCGAGAAGCACGCTTTATAAGTTTTGGAACCATTTTTTCCCAATAGTGGTCTATTTTCTTTTGACCCTCTGGGACTACTGGAAGCGAGACACCGAGATATTCTGCCAATCCCTCTTTAACAGTTCCTTGAAAAGTGAGTTCTTGGTTCCAGCCCAAAATTCGATTCTTGATTTCGTAGGAAAGACCATGGTTAAAACAAACCAGCCCTACTTTTTTCCCTTGGGAACTGAGTTTATGTGCCATTTCTATTGCCAAAATAGTTTTACCGGTACCTGGGCCACCGTTTATATATACGCGGGAATTGTCTTCCAACATGTCTAGAACGAAAGCTTGTTCCATTGTCAATGACTCTACAGTTTCAGCTCTGTATGAAGTGTTCTTAACGAAATCTTCATATAAATCACCACGGTTGAGAATTGCATCGTTTATTTTCTCTATTGTGTAATCATCACAAGGATTCACACCTTTATTTGCATTCAGGTATTGTGAAACAATGCTGACAATATGTTCTAGTTGATTCTTGGGGATAATTCGACTTCGTTCAATGTCTTTAGGAACAACTTGATTGCTTTCTAGGTTTAGGTCCGTTAACACTAGAAAAGAAACAAATCTCGGTTGCGATCTGCGATGTAGATATGAATCTATAAGTATTTGGAATAGTTCTCTTTCAGCGTCTAGTTGCAACGAAACATTCAAATAATCACGTTTATTTTTGGTGCGATCATATTGAGTCCATTTCCCGTCTTTGAGTTCAAATCCGTTTTTTACTTCAAGAAGAGCAACACCTGCACCAGGGATCACAACAACAAAATCAATTTCTCTTCTTGTGAATCTCGCAAACCCATCTACTGAGGGATAAACACGTGAATCATCAGGCAGTTTTTTAATGAGCACTTCCAGAACTTTTTTCTCTGATTCATTGAGCAACTCGATATCGAAGTCTGCTGGAAAGATTTTGCTAGGCATTATTGGCTCTCACCGTAGAGCAATTTTCCGCCGAGGTTTCTGTCATTCCAGTTTCTTGATTTATGTTTGCTAACGATGAATGCGGGTTTAACTAACCCAATCGCGCCTAAGGCTTGCTCCGTTGGTTCAATCAAAGTGCCTGTTTCTATCGCGACTCTTAAAACATCTACTACGACATTTGCCACTTGGATGAAAGTTTGTGTTACAGCTCTATCATCATCAGTTGGAGTTCCAGGTATCGCGATATGAAGTGTGAGTTCTGGCTGAGGAGCTAATGTTCCAGAGATTCTCACTTCTGGCGGGAAAGGAGCTGCAATCTTCTCAACGGTATTCGAGACGCCACCCTTGCCAGAAATTTTTCCAAGGCTGAAGGTGAACAACAACATCCAACCACTAGTCCGAACCCTTCCACCAATCGGTCCAATCTCGATTTTTCTATCCTGCCAACCAGGCGCAGCTTTCGGAATTGGGAGATCCCCTTTTTGAACTGCGATGTCAATCAATCTGGACAAAGTCAATTCTGAACCATTCATTTCCAGATTCTCGAAGCTTGGCATCGGAGGATTTGATTTCTTGATTGGCAAAGCGGCTTTCTTAACGATTTTCTTAGCTGGCATAGCCTTATTTATATTCGTAATCTTCTTTGCTGGAGCTATCTTTTTTGCTGGCATTTTCTTTGCTATTACTTTTTTGGATGGTGGACTTGCCTTAACCACTTTCTTAGCAACTTTCTTGACAGCATTTTTAGCAATTCTTGAAGGAATGACTTGATGCGGAATCTCTGGAAGTGAACTTGAGTCTGTTTCTTCAAATTGATCTACTTCACAATGCCATCCACCATTTCGGAAATTGACTGTGCATCCAGAAACTCGTTTTCTATTGCCAGCGCCGTTCCAGCCTGCGAGTGGCCACATGCCTTTTAGGTGTGTATGTCCTGTTTGCGGGAATGCATTCGAAAAGTGGTGCACCATGCTTCTGTTTCTTTCCAGAATCTGAAAGTCCACAAGTTGCTTGTCCTCTATTTCTTGCCGCAGTTCTTGGAGGTGATTCTTTTCAGCTGACTCTAATTTACCATTTTCATATTCAAAACTTAATGCTGCTTCTGATTCAAACAGCTTGTTGTTTCTTGGAGCATCAGACCAAAGTAAGTAACAAATCATTGTCAAAATTCTGTGGACAGCCTCTGGATTAAGTCGCAAGTAAATTTTCGCTTGTTCGCTCAGATAATTTGGCAACTGACCTTGAATGTTGTCGTCGCTTAGTTGGGAGAACTTTCTCTCCATATTACTTTTTAAACCGAGAAATTCTGCAATGTTGTTTGCTTCAACAAACCCAACAGCCCTTTGGAGTGCAATCGGATCACTACAAACCTTCGCTGCAGCTTTTTCTTCACTACCGTAGCGCGCGACCTGTTCATTCCAATGCGAAAGATTTTCGCGTTTGGCAGAGTAAATCGTTAGTTGTGAAATCTGCCAATCAAAGTCACGAATGTAAGCCTTGCCTGCTTTTCTTAGATTTTCTGGTGCATAGTTAGGTGGAAACCAATCTATCCACCAATTTTTTCTGACCTCAAAATTTCCTTCCTTGGCAACTTTGTGTCCAAGTATGTTTTCAACTTCAGCTTCAAGCTTCAGGTGTTGCTTATTCTCAATTTGTTGTCCTAATCGAAATATTTGCATTCCTTCTGCAAGTTCAAGTGCAGCTTCCACTCCATGTTGATGAGCCAATCTGAATAGTGCTTCAGCCATCTGAAAGTCTTGTTCTGAAAGATAAATCATGCCCGCGGTGAAGAAAGACATTGGATGCATTGCATTAGTCGCTAGAACAAGTGCTTTTCTTGCTCCATCTTTATCGCCTGCCAGGTTTAGAATTCTTGCGAGCTCAAGAGAAGCTTCGACAGAGCCTTTTTCAATCGCGAATTGCAACCATTTACGACCAATTTCTTCGTACCCGCGTTCAATACTCTTTTTGCCATACTCAAAAGCTGCTGCTGGATCTCCAGCTTTCGCTTTACGTTCTAGATCTTTGAAATCCACATAAACCCCACGTTCTTGATGCAAAAGACTATCTTTTCAGAGCGCCGACCTTTTTCATAGTCCTTATTCAAAAACTATGTGCTTCTTCTTATACTTTTTGATGACTGATGGCTTATGTGCATAGCGCTTTGCGTGACATATGGTGAAAGATTCCAGTGTTTTTGAGTTCACCCTTGGAACAAGGACGCCCCAAGAACACTCTGGACATTGAGGAAACTCGTTTTCCGGATGTGCTGAACAGTAAAACCTTTGTGAATCTTGACCTGTGTAAATCATTCGATTTCCACATTCGCATTTAGGAGCTAAGAATTCACAAATTGGTATATTCCGACAAAAAGTTCCACCTGTAGTGGAGCCCATTACCAAACTGTCATGGCCACAAACAGGACAACTCTTATCTCGTAAATCTGCACCTATGTGTGTGCCGAGATTCTTTCTTTCAAGCTCTAGTCCAAAAATTGATCGCTTGTCATTT